>JBBIVA010000093.1:0-15269 GCA_037439945.1 Marinilabiliaceae bacterium | reverse complement strand
AGGGTTAATCCCGGCTAAGTCAATAGTTCATTGCCTTTCTAATGACTAATCCGGGATAAATTAGTTTTTAACAAAAAGGAATTGAACTAGCTTCAGTTTCTTTTTTGTTATTTTAATTGAGATGGTAATTAGTTTTTTAACTCAATTACTAATATATTTAAATATATTTATTTCTTTTATGTAAATTTTACACGCCAAATCAACGTAATTTAAAACATGTTGTAAAACAATCATTTTTTAGATGGTTTTTTGTGGTAAAGCTTACCATAAGTAATAATTTTGTCAAAAATTATTAAAAACTTAATTTATTAAAATATGAACCCAACACATATTGAGCACATCGGAATTGCGGTAAAAAGCCTTGAAGCCGCCATTCCTTTTTATGAAAATGTTTTTGGTCTCAAATGTTATTCAATTGAAGAGGTGGAAGAACAAAAAGTTAAAACTGCCTTTTTTATGGTTGGCCAAACCAAAATTGAATTACTTGAATCTACCGATCCTGAAGGACCAATTGGAAAATTTATTGAGAAAAAAGGTGAGGGTATTCATCATTTGGCATTTGCTGTTGATGATATTCAGGAAAAACTTAATAAGGCCGAACAAATGGGAGTCCAATTAATTGATAAATCTCCACGCAAAGGAGCAGAAGGGTTAAATATCGGGTTCCTTCACCCAAAATCAACTTTTGGGGTATTAACCGAACTATGCGAGCATCCAAAGGAAAAGTTTTAAACTTAGATAATAAAATATATGTCAACTAACCAGGATAAAATAAAAAAATTAATTGATTTGCGAGCTACCGCCAAACTTGGTGGCGGTCAAAAAAGAATTGATGCTCAGCATGAAAAGGGAAAATTAACAGCCAGGGAACGTATCGAAATTCTTTTGGACGAGGGTAGTTTTGAAGAGTTTGATATGTTTGTTACCCACCGTTGCACGAATTTTGGAATGGAAAAAACTAAATTCCTGGGCGATGGGGTTGTAACCGGCCATGGTACAATTGATGGCAGGGTAGTATATGTGTTTTCACAGGATTTTACTGTTTTTGGAGGAAGTTTATCTGAAACATTTGCCCAAAAGATTTGTAAGATAATGGATATGGCCATGAAAACCGGAGCTCCTGTAATAGGGATTAATGATAGCGGTGGAGCCCGTATTCAGGAGGGGGTTACTTCACTGGCCGGCTATGCTGAAATATTTGAAAGAAATATTCTTGCATCAGGCGTTATACCTCAAATTTCAGCCATTTTTGGGCCCTGCGCGGGGGGAGCCGTTTATTCACCTGCCCTTACCGATTTTATTATGATGACCGAAAACTCAAGCTATATGTTTGTTACCGGTCCGAAAGTTGTAAAAACTGTTACAGGTGAAGATATTTCAACCGAAGACCTTGGAGGTGCTGAGGTACACGCTACCCGATCAGGCGTTTCCCACTTTCTGCTTGAGAATGAAGAAGAAGGATTGTTGCTAATTCGTAAACTTTTATCTTATCTGCCTCAAAATAACCTTGAGGAGGCTCCCATGGTCGAATGTACCGATCCCATTGATAGAATTGAGGACTCTCTTAATGCCATAATACCGGAAAACTCGAACCAGCCTTATGATATGAAGGAAGTTATTTATACCGTTATGGATGATGGTGAGTTTCTTGAGGTTCATCGAAATTATGCAAAAAATATTATAGTTGGTTTTGGCCGTTTGGCAGGAGCTTCTATTGGCGTTGTGGCCAATCAACCAAGTTTCCTTGCAGGGGTCCTTGACTGTGATGCATCACGGAAAGCAGCACGTTTTGTAAGATTTTGTGATGCTTTTAACATCCCGATTTTAACCCTTGTTGATGTACCAGGATTTTTACCCGGAAGTGGACAGGAGTATTCGGGAATTATTATACATGGGGCCAAGCTTATGTTTGCCTATGGTGAGGCTACAGTTCCCAAGGTAACAGTAACACTGCGCAAATCCTACGGTGGAGCTCATGATGTTATGAGTTGCAAACAATTAAGAGGAGATATCAATTATGCCTGGCCTTCAGCAGAAATAGCAGTTATGGGTGCATCGGGGGCAATCGAGGTTTTGGAAGGGCGCACTATATCATCAATAGAAAATGCAGAAGAAAGAGCTAAAGTTGTTGCACAAAAGGAGGAGGAGTATAAAGAGGCTTTTGCCAATCCATACCAGGCTGCATCATATGGCTATATTGATGACATAATAGAACCCCGTAATACAAGGTTTAGGGTTATCAGGGCATTCCGTAGCCTACAAACCAAAAAACTAACCAACCCACCAAAAAAACATTGTAATATACCTTTGTAAATCAGGTTCGTATGATTATTGAGAATATTGGTGAAAAAACTTTAATTGTTTCAAAGGATAGCCTTATGGTTAACGACAGCACTGAAATTGTTAACCTTGCGGCACAAAATGATGGCACAATTGAATTTTTTGAGATTGCCGATTCAAAAGGTGAAATACAGGATTGGTCGCAAATTGGCGTGATTACCGGGGTGGGTTATCTGGTTGTTTTTTTTGTTTTAGCATTATTAATCCTGGTTTTTAGCAATTTACCAAAATTATTGGCGTACCACCGTAAACAAAAACTTAAACGCGAAGGAAAACTCAACAGTAATTCAATGGCCATTCATCATTCTGGGGAAGTTAATGCCGCTATAGCAACAGCTTTGATGATATATTTGAACGAACAACATGATGAAGAGAGTAATGTTATTACAATTAAAAGAGTAACAAAGGTTTATTCACCATGGAGTTCAAAGATTTATGGATTAAATAATTATTATCGTTCCCGGTAAACTGTAGAAAATGAAGAAATTTGAGTTTTCAATAAGTGGAAACAAATATGAGGTAGAGATTAAAGATGTTGAAGACAACATTGCACATATTGAAGTAAACGGTACCGAGTATTCCGTGGAAATACACAGGGAAATTAAAAAGCCCAAGACTCCTAAATTGGTTAGATCGGAAGTTAAAATTAAACCAGGGGAGGGTAATATTGTTAAATCAGCATCATCAGGCTATCAGGTTAAAGCCCCACTTCCGGGTAATATTTTTAAAATACTTGTAAAAGAAGGAGACAAGGTAAAGAAGGGGGATGTACTACTGATTATGGAAGCTATGAAAATGGAGAATAATATAATGGCCGAAAAGGATGGTACAGTAAAATCATTAAAGGTTAAAGTTGGAGATAATGTCCTTCAAAATGATTTATTGATTGAATATGAATAGTATTTATTAACCATTTATAAAGCTTAAATTATCCATACCGTGAGAAAATTTGTTGCTCTTTTTACTGCGTTGGGTATACTTTTTATGTTTTCCCTATTAAGTAACCAGTCCTATTTGCTTGCTGCAGGCAATAGCGGTGGGCAATCAGGGGGGGCACTTATTGAAGGTTTAAGGACATTTTACTTTTATACAGGGTTTTATCATGCCAATTTAAAATATATAGGCATGATAATGGTTGGCCTGTTTTTTATTTTTTTGGCCATAAAATATAATTATGAACCACTTCTGTTAATACCAATTGGGACAGGTATTATTATTGGAAATATACCGTTACAGGATGGTTTTCAGATAAGTATTTATGAAGAGGGTTCTGTATTAAACTATCTCTATTTGGGGGTTGTTAAAGGTATTTACCCTCCTTTAATATTTTTGGGAATTGGTGCAATGACCGATTTTTCCTCATTAATTTCAAATCCAAGGTTAATGTTATTGGGAGCTGCAGCCCAAATCGGAATATTTGGAACCTTTATAGGTGCAATTGCCCTGGGATTTGAAATACATGAAGCAGGAGCCATATCAATAATTGGAGGTGCCGACGGGCCAACAGCGATTTTTGCATCAGCCAAATTGGCACCACAACTTATTGGAAGTATTGCAATTGCCGCATATTCGTATATGGCACTGGTACCTGTTATTCAGCCACCAGTTATGCGATTATTAGTTACAAAAAAGGAACGTCTTATTAGGATGAAACCCCCTAGATCGGTTTCTAAACTGGAGAAAATTCTTTTTCCATTAACCGGACTTTTACTTACTACTTTTATTTCACCAAGTGCCTTACCATTGCTAGGGATGTTGTTTTTCGGTAATCTGTTGAAGGAATCAGGTGTTACAAACCGATTGGCTGAAACAGCAAGAACTTCAATGATAGATATTGTAACCATTCTGCTTGGGGTAACCGTAGGCGCTTCAACTCAGGCTACGGTTTTTCTAACTATGGGTTCAGTAAAAATATTTATCCTTGGTGCTGTTTCTTTCATTGTTGCAACAGCTGGCGGTTTGTTATTTGCCAAAACAATGAATCTTTTTTTAAGCAAAGAGAATAAAATTAACCCATTAATTGGGGCAGCAGGAGTTTCGGCAGTACCTGATAGTGCACGGGTGGTTCAACACGAAGGGTTGATAGCTGATCCTACAAACCATTTATTAATGCATGCTATGGCTCCAAATGTTTCAGGAGTTATTGGTTCGGCAGTTGCAGCAGGTATGTTATTAAGTTTTCTTCTTTAATTTGGGCCTTATAACTTAACTGTTTTAAGATTATCAATAAAGAAAATATAAAAGAGGGTTTCTCAAAAAATAGAGAAACCCTCTTTTGTTTTAGTTAATCCTCTATTTAACCCGTTTTAATTATTAATTGAGTTTACGTTTTATAAAATTATGATGTCAAGAACAACAAAATAATGCAAATATTTAGGTGAAAGCACCGTTTTGTGTCACATATTTTACAAACAGGTTTAGAAATATACTTCAGAGTGAATTTTATCCAATTTAAAATCCCTGCTTTTTAAAATATAATATACATCATTAATCATATTTACATTTCCGCAAAGAAAAACCCTTGAAAAATTATACAGGGGCCATGTAACCAGAATTTTGGTTACCCTGCCGTTATAATATTTATCTGTATTTTCACCCGAAGAGCATAATACAAACCTGTTTTTATCGTAAAACTCAATTTCACAGGCATCCTTCACATATTTAACCCCATGAATCAATGTGTAATTCAATCCGGGAAAACTTTTAACAAAACAATGGAATGGAGAAATACCGGTCCCTGTGGCCACAAACAAAAAATGGTCGTTTTCTGTGCGGTTTTGGGGTAATGAAAAATATCCCAATGGCCCTTCCATTATTAAAGTATCTCCGGTATTGACATTTTTTAATAATGGCGATATAAAACCATCCAATACCTCTTTAACTAAAATCTCAATATAATCATCATTTTCACCACTGTAAACTGAATACTCACGTGTATAACCGGCATTTGGAAACCCAACACTTACATGCTGGCCGGCTTTAAATTTTATGCCATTTCTTTCAAGGCCGATAATAAAAGTTGATGAACTAATATGTTTTACCCATAGTACTTTATGTAATCCCTTTTTTATGCCCTCACTCATAATTAATTTATTAATAATAACTTTTTCTGGTGATCTTATGTAACTAATTTCTTTCTCTTAAACCAAAACAGGAACAAAGTATTTAAACTAAGGTTTACATAACAACACCCAGGTGGTAATTATTTTCATCTTTAAAATTCCACAATTTATGAAAACTGATTGCCATTTTGTTTTCCTTATTTTCTTTGCTAAAAAAGTGATAATTCACCCCTATTTATATGTTCAATTGGTTTTATCATTTATCCAATACATGTGAATGCGGGTTCATTAATTTAAAAATAAGAGTATTTAATTACTTAATAAACAGGGAGTAATGATGATGATTTTAACATATTGTTTTTGATTAGTCGTCAGGAAAAATCCATGGTTAATCAATTGACCGGAAAAATTTTTTCAGGATTACGTAATTTGCACAAAAATGATAAAAGTCAGTATTTTTAACTTTAAACCTTAACAATTTTTGATGATGAAAAGATGTTTTTTTATTGAATCGCAGGGTGTTAATATTTTTTACATTGATTTTAGTAATTTAAGGAGCGAGCCCGAAATTGAGGCCGTTTTAAATGAAAGTAAACAACAGATCCGAAGCAGTACTGAAAAGTCGATGATTAACCTTGCAAACGTTGAAGGGATGCATTTCAATAACAGGATTAAGGATTTGTTTGTTGAATATGTAAAAGGAAATTCAAAGTTTGTAAAGCATAGCGCAATTATTGGAGTAACAGGTTTAAAGCGGATAGTATTTAATGGTGTTATGAAATTATCCGGACGCGATGTAAAATGTTTAGATTCAATTGATGAAGCTAAAAATTGGCTGGTTGAGCGTACCTTGGAAAAAAACCTTGTTTAGCCCAATTAATGGTGGATTAAAAAACCTCCTCATTAGATTTTTAAAAATTTGGCAGGAGGTTTTTTTAGTAACTCTTTTCCCCCTTTTTGTTGGCAATAAAACCAACAATTATGAGTTGAAGTGCATGGTAAATCATTAATGGTAATAAAATTACTCCTACTCCGGCCATACCTTTAAATAATACCCCTGACATTACAGTGCCATGAACCAACGACTTTTTTGACCCTGAGAACTGGGCTGAAATAGTATCTTTAATATTAAACTTAAGTTTTCGGCATATTATCCCTATCGAATAATAAATAGTGAAAAACAATGCCAGGCAAAGGGTGGCAATTAAAAGTAAATCACCAGAGTTTATAGAATTAAAGTAATCATTTATAAATGATTGGGAAAATGAAATGTAAACAATTAGTAATATTACCGACTGGTCAAAAACCTTGAAGAAGGGTGATTTTTTTTCGGTAAACCTTGAAAAATATCTATTAAGGATTAATCCAGTGGAAACGGGCAATAAAACCTGTATAAACAATTTTACAATTATACCTGAAAGTTCGGTTAATTGGGCAGGGCCGGTGGCAAGGACAAATCCCATCCAAAGCGGGGTTAAAAAAATGCCAAGCAAACTCGAAAGGCTGGCATTGAATATTGCACTTGTAACATTACCCTTTGCTATTGAAACCATAACCACCGAGGAAGAAACTGTTGATGGAAGTGATGCCAGAAAGAATGCTCCCAGCCAAATGAAATTATTTTCTCCTTCACTAAAGACTAGGAACAGCGGAAGAACAATAAATGGGAATAACAGAAATGTAGAAATCTGAACTACAAGGTGTAACCTCCAGTTTTTAAGGTCATTTTTTAGTGTCCTGAGATTTAGCTTTAATCCATAGAATAAAAAAACCATGGTTACCCCAATATCTGCAATTGTTTGAAGATTAACCGGTCCTTCAAAAGAAGCAGGGCCTGGAAAATATTTGGCTGCCACTATCATAAGCAGCAGCCAAATTATAAAAGGTCCAATCCTCAGGCTTTTAATGTTCACTTCGATTTTATTAACGCAAATCAATTACTTCAACACCAGGATGTTTGGATGCATCGAAAACAAAGGTGGTATCATCTACAGGGGTATTTGTCTCCATTTTTTTAATGTCAATAATATAATTGTTTCCATCTTTCCCTATTTGGGTTATTTTCCCAATCTGAGAATTATCCTGGTAAATGTGCAGTTTTATCCTTGAAAACGGTTTATTCCTTTTGTCAGGAAAAAGGTCAATTATATCAACTTTTTTTCCGTTGAAAGTTGCTTCTCCTGCATGTAAATACTTGTAACCTTCATGGTAGGTTGTAAATATTGTTGACGGATTTAATACCTGTTCGTCCATTAAATCAGGATTTGAAATGTTAACTTCCCGTGCATTCTTAAGATAAACCCATATAGTTTTACCATTATAATAAGTATCGGCCCCCATCAGGTCAATTTTATATTTATCGCCTTTAATTATTATTTTACCCGAATGGGTATCTGAAATTTTAGCCTGAATATTTTCTAAGGTAAAGTTAAAATCAGCCTTTATGGTCTGAAAACTTTTGTTTTTTTCTGCAGCTTTATCTAAAATATGCTTAGCTTTTATTACCTCCGGACTTTGGCCAACCGCATAAAATATTACATGGGTAAAAATAAAAAACAAAAAAACTTTCTTCATTGTTATTAATTTTCAAATTTTTGGTTTACAATATCCGTTTTCCCGGATCTATTCGTTCTGGATTTCATGAACTTGATCAACGTTTTTTTATTTTGGGGTTATTGATTGTAATTTGTTTATTTACATTATGTTACATTTTTGAATGGCTGTTGTTAAATGTAAATTAATATTATTGATATACAATATTTAACAATCCAATCAATAATCATTCCAAAATTTATCTGAAATTATCCAGGATTCTTTCAAGTGCCATTTCATCGGCAATTAAGACCTGTCTTGCTTTACTGCCCTCGGAAGGACCAACAATTCCAGCGGCTTCAAGTTGGTCAATAATTCTTCCAGCGCGATTATAGCCAATTGAGAACCGTCTTTGAATCAGTGATGTAGAACCTGATTGATTGGAAACAACCACTTTTGCAGCATCTTCAAACATTGGGTCTCTTTTGCTTAGGTCAACTTCACCGGCTTCCTGTCCTGATAAATCGCCTTCATATTCAGGAAGTTCATGAGCTGTAGGAAATCCTTTTTGCCCGCCAATGTAATCAACAATACGCTCAACCTCTGGTGTATCAACAAAAGCACACTGGACCCTTATAAGGTCGCCTCCCTGAGAAACAAGCATATCACCACGACCAATTAGCTGGTTAGCTCCGGGCGAATCAAGAATTGTACGGCTGTCAATCATTGATGCCACTTTAAATGCCACCCTGGTTGGGAAATTCGCTTTTATAACACCTGTTATAATATTTGTTGAAGGCCTTTGTGTAGCAATTATCATATGAATACCAACAGCACGCGCCAACTGTGCAATACGTGCAATGGGCAATTCAACTTCTTTACCGGCTGTCATAATTAAATCGGCAAACTCATCAATTATAACAATTATATAAGGTAAAAATCGGTGGCCCTTTTCCGGATTTAATACACGTTTAACAAATTTCTGGTTATATTCCTTAATGTTACGGGTATGAGCTTTTTTCAACAGTTCATAGCGGTTTTCCATTTCAATGGTCAATGAGTGTAATGTATTAACAACTCTTTGCACATCAGTTATAATAGGTTCAACTTCATCGGGTAATTTGGCCAGGTAATGATGTTCAATTTTACTATAAATATTTAGCTCAACTTTTTTTGGGTCAACTAAAACAAACTTAATTTGTGATGGGTGTTTTTTGTAAAGTAGTGATGTAATAATTGCATTCAATCCCACCGATTTACCTTGCCCGGTAGCCCCAGCCACAAGCATATGCGGGGTTTTTGTTAAGTCCATTACAAAGGTTTCATTTGAAATTGTTTTACCCAATGCAATTGGCAATTCATATGTAGTTGTTTGAAATTTTTTTGATGATATTATAGATTTCATTGACACTACTTCAGGTTCTGAGTTAGGAACCTCAATCCCAATAGTCCCCTCTCCGGGTATTGGGGCTATAATCCTTATTCCCAAAGCCGAAAGTGATAAGGCTATATCATCCTCAAGGTTTTTAATCCGGGAAATTCTTACACCCGGCATCGGTACCAACTCATATAGCGTAACAGTTGGCCCAACAGTTGCCTTAATACTTTTTATCTGTATTTTATAATCTTCTAATGTTTTAACAATTTTATTTTTATTAAATATCAACTCCTCCTCTTTAACCTGTGCATTCTCTTTTTTATGGTCATCCAAAAGATCTACACCTGGCATTTTATATGATGATAAGTCCAGGGTTGGGTCGTAATCGCCTTGAGGAATATTATCAAAACCCTGAAAAACTTCTTCAGATACGGCCTTTTCTATCCTAAGTTCAATATCTGGATCTGTTTCACCATTATATAGCTGTATATCAGAATTCAATCCATCATCATCACTAATTTTTTCTTTAATAATGAAGTTCATTTCATCATCAACATTCAATTCATTAACAGCAACATTTTCATCCATTTCAATTAATTCATCGTCATTTTCAATAACCGATGGTTGTGTTTTGGGAAGGTATTTTTTGAAAGGTTTTTTTACCAAAGGTATAAACCAATCAAAATTTACCGACATGTAAACAATTAATGTTAGAAAAATTATTAAAAAGGTACCAATCCATCCTATAATTGATTTTAACCAGTTACTTACCAGAAAGCCATGGTACCCTCCAAGTAGTAAGTATTTGTCGGTTAATGAATTTAAAAAGAAGAACCCTAAAGTTACCGAAACCCAGATTGAAATTAAAAGTGTGTGCAAAAGTGTCTTTTTTAAAGGAATAATCCTGGCACCAAGCATTCTTATCCCAACAATAAAGATTAAAAAGATTATTGAAAATGAAGCAAGCCCAAAGCCGTTATTGATAAACAAATCTGAAAGATATGCCCCAAATTTACCTGTAAAATTTTCAACCTTAATATCAGCATCAAAAATTAAATCCCAAAACGGAATGTCAAATTTACTCCTATCTGCATATCCATATTTAAGAAAAGAGAAGAAAGCAACTGCAAGATAAAAGGAAAAGGCAACTATTAGTAATCCTGATGCAAATCTAACCTTATAGTCGTAAAAGCTGTTTCTTAATCGGGAAAGAAGAGTGTTTTTTTTTGGCACGCTCTCTTTTTTATTTCCGTTTTTCTTTTGCATGGTGGTAATGATAATAAATTTTATGATGACAAAAATAGCAAAAGAAGACGCGTTTACTATGTTTTATACTGGAAACTTTCAGGGTTAAATTTTCCAAATAAATATCAGGGTTGTTAAACCGGAATTACCTTAAAACGCTATTAATTAGGCTTTCAACTTCCTTAATTGATGAAGGGGAATAATTTTCGGGGATAAAAAATAAATCTTCAGAAATTTTCTCGGTAACCACTTTTTCGGCCAAAAAATGGAATAAAATATTTTCATAGTATATTTCAAATTCAAGCATTACACCGGGGATTTTTTCAAATGGGGTATTTCTGTTTGGGTTGTCAACCCCAATTTCGTTAGTAAACCATATTGTTACTGAATTTGTCTCATCCCTTCTTGATTTTAAACTTGCTTTCTCACATATGTAACCTGCTATTTTCTTATTTACATCCCTGCTAAAAACAACTTCCTCATTCGAATAATTGTTAAAAAGGAAAATATCATCTGATTTGGCTGAAGGGACATAAATTTTTTTTTCAAGCACTTGCAGCAAAGTAAAAAAACTGTCGCTTTGATTTGAATGAATGAAGTCTAAACTGTAAAGGTCCATGTTTCCTTTAAATGAGGCTCTTTGCTTTTCATTCTTAAACAAAAGCTTCATTTCTTTTGGAAACAAAAAGGACATGGAATGGGATTTTAACCGGGGAGGGTATGAAATATTGTATATAACCATTCCCTCGCTTAGCTTTTTCTTATTCTTTTGTGCATTGTTGCAAGAAGTAAAAACTGCTGCAATAGCAAAAATAAAAAGAGCCAATAATCGCCAGTGTTTTAATACCATTGTTATAAGTTTTTTAATAGTAACCAAAGATAGTTTTTTTATTAACTGTAGGTTTTACGTTTACGGTCAATTGACATCATTCCGTCAAAAAATCATATTTAAATTACATGATTGAAATTTATCTTATTTTAATTTTTCTGCCTTTTTTATAATTAAATCACTACTATCCTATAAAAAGTTGTTTTGTCCCTAACGGGACAATAAATCAATCCTCAATTAAGTGTTTTACCGATCTTTAGTCCCTAACGGTACTGTGCCGTAAGGTACAGAATATCGGTAAAGATGAATCGACCCCAATTTTCAGTGTACTGTAGGGACGCCCCAATTAGTTGGCATTATAGCATCTTATCGAAAAAGTTATCGGACAGTAGTGTAATTAAATTAAAATTTTAAAATCCTGTTTTTTACATTTATAACCTACCCATTAATTTATGGCAAGTAATACAGCAACCCAAATAATCTTAATGATTTAAATCATTTGATATTACAGTATATTGTAATAAATAGTATTTTTTAAATTTGTATGGTGATGAGTTTTAACTGATACGAAAAATTTTCAACATGAGTAAACTAGTCGTAATTGCACTTGGCGGAAATGCCCTACTTCGCGACAACCAGGTGGGTACAATCGACGAACAGGAGGAGAATACGACAGAAACACTTGAAAGCCTGATTTTTTTGATTGAAAAGGGTTATAATTTAGTTATTACTCACGGAAACGGACCCCAGGTGGGTAATATTTTAATGCGAAATGATGCAGGTGAACAGATTTATGGCATTCCTCAAATGCCTGTTGATATTTGCGTGGCCGACAGCCAGGGTGGAATAGGTTATATGATTGAAAGGTGTTTGCGCAATGTTTTAAAAAAACATGGAATAAACAGGAATGTACTAACACTGATGACCCTTGTTAAGGTTGATCCTGACGATAATGCGTTCAAAAACCCAACAAAAAGGATTGGTAGGACAGTAAATTTTGATGAAGCCCAGAAATTATCATCAGAAAAGGGATGGGCATTTAAGGAGGAAAAGAAACATGAAGGTGGATACAGAAGGGTAATAGCATCCCCTGCACCAACAGGTATTATAAATTGCGATGTTATTGAACAAAATGCCCGAAATGGTACAATTGTAATTGCGGTAGGCGGTGGGGGCGTACCTGTTTATTTCGATGATAAAGATGTGCTAAGAACGGCAGAGGCCGTAATTGACAAAGATTTGGCATCATCGTTTCTGGCCATGCAGATTAATGCAGAAGAGTTTTATATTTTAACCGATGTACCTTTCGTTTATTCAGATTATGGAAAAGAAAACAAAAAGGTTTTGGAATTTCTTAATTATAACGACACGGTTAAATATCTGGAAGCAGGGGCATTTGGAGAAGGGAGTATGGCTCCTAAAATCAGGGCTGCTCTTAATTTTATAAATAATGGCGGTAAAAAAAGTATAATAACTGAATCAAAAAAGCTTATGGACAAGGCTTATGGAACTAAAATAACAATGGAGTATGACGAAAAAGACCTTAATAAATACAATAACAAACCTCAATAAAATTTTAAATAAAAATTAATAATATGATTATCAATCTAAAAAACAGGCACTTTTTGAAACTTTTGGATTTTACACCCAATGAAATAAATTATCTGTTATCCCTTTCTGCCGAACTAAAAGCCTCAAAAAAATCAGGGAAAGAGCAAAAACTCCTCCAAGGTAAAAATATTGCCCTTATTTTTGAAAAAGCATCAACGCGGACCCGTTGCGCCTTTGAGGTGGCAGCATACGACCAGGGTGCTCATGTAACCTATCTTGGGCCATCGGGGTCCCAAATTGGTCAAAAAGAATCAATGAAGGATACAGCCAGGGTATTAGGAAGAATGTATGATGGAATACAATACCGGGGGTTTGGCCAGGCTATAGTTGAAGAATTGGCAAAATACGCTGGTGTGCCTGTTTGGAATGGTTTAACCGATGAATTTCATCCTACACAGGTTTTGGCAGATTTATTAACTATGATGGAGCATAGTGATAAGCCATTGAATAAGATAACTTTTGCCTACCTGGGCGATGCACGGAATAATATGGCAAACTCATTATTGGTTGGAGGAGTAAAAATGGGTATGGATGTCAGAATTGTAGGCCCTGCCGGTTTACAACCGACAAAAGAGCTGATATCGGAATGTGAATTAATAGCTTCTGAAACAGGCGCAAAAATCAATATTACCAGTGATTTAAAAAAAGGGGTAAAGGATTGTGACTTTCTTTATACAGATGTTTGGGTTTCGATGGGAGAACCAGCTGATGTTTGGAAAAATAGGATTGAGATTCTAAAACCTTACCAGGTTAATTCCCAAACCATGAAGTTTACCGGTAATCCCCAGACCCGTTTTTTACATTGCCTTCCGGCTTTTCATAACCGTGAAACAAAGGTTGGAGAAGAGATTTATCAGAAATTCGGTTTGGACGCAATGGAAGTTACCGAAGACGTTTTTGAGTCAGGCGCCTCTTTGGTTTTTGATCAATCTGAAAACAGATTACACACAATTAAGGCGGTTATGGTGGCAACATTGGGATAAATTAAAGTGGTTGGGTAACTAAATAAAATACATTTGGATATTTTTCTTTATAGCCGGATTTGTTACAATTTGCATTTGTATTTACGGTTTATATTTTGAATTGATATTTATTGGAGCTAATTTTGTCATAAAATGTAATTAAAAACCGGTAATTATAGTTTAAATACCTTATGTTAGAATCACTTTATATTCCTAAAGATTATAAGCCATTGCTCGACTTAAAGCAAACCGAGCATGCCATTACAGTTGTAAAAGATTCATTTCAAACTTTTTTATCATCTGAACTACGTTTAAGAAGGGTAACTGCCCCTCTTTTTGTATTAAAAGGAACAGGTTTAAATGATGACTTAAATGGCATTGAAAAGCCGGTAACATTTCCGGTAAAGGGGATCAATAACCAGGAGGTTGAAGTTGTACATAGTCTCGCCAAATGGAAAAGAATGATGCTTGCCGATTACGATATTGAAACAGGATATGGTTTATATACAGATATGAATGCAATCAGGCCTGAAGAAACTCTGGACAACACCCATTCAATTTATGTTGATCAGTGGGACTGGGAGCGTCATATTAGACCCAGGGAAAGAAACCTTGATTATCTCAAAATGGTAGTTAAAAGGATATATGAGGTTATGAAAAGAACAGAATTTGTAGTTTTTGAAAAATATCCGCATATAAAACCTACCCTTCCTGATGAGATTACCTTCTTCCATTCAGAGGAATTGCTGGATATGTTCAAGGGATTGAACCCAAAAGAGCGTGAAGATGCCATAACAAAAAAGCACGGGGCTGTTTTTATCATTGGAATTGGTGGAAAATTGCAAAACGGAGAAATCCACGATGGGCGTGCCCCTGATTATGATGACTGGAGTACCCCAACCATTAACGGGTATAAGGGCTTAAACGGGGATATTCTTTTATGGAATCCAATTCTTAAAAAGGCATTTGAGATTTCCTCAATGGGAATAAGAGTGGATGCAGAAACCTTACAACGGCAGCTGAAAGAACGGGGGGCTGAAAAAAGGCTTGAATTAATGTTTCATAAAAGGTTGATTAATGGCGAATTGCCTTTGAGCATTGGTGGCGGGATCGGTCAGTCACGGTTGTGTATGTTTTTTTTACGTAAGGCACATATTGGTGAAATCCAGGCAAGTATTTGGCCTGATGAAATGAGGAAAGTTTGTACACTTAATAATATTATACTGGTTTAAGCAAATATTTTTTGTTCAATGAGGAGGCTGTCTCAAAAGGGGCAGTCTCTTTTTTTATGTAGTTATTAACAGCTAACT
>JBBIVA010000092.1:0-15333 GCA_037439945.1 Marinilabiliaceae bacterium | reverse complement strand
CATATTATGACTCACAAACAACACCGTTCTTCCCCCTTCTGTACTCACCTCCTGCATTTTCCCAATAGCTTTTTTCTGGAATTCGGCATCGCCTACAGCTAGTACCTCGTCAACCACCAAGATTTCAGGTTCTAAGTGGGCGGCAATGGCAAAGCCCAGACGCACCGTCATGCCACTGGAGTAGCGTTTCACGGGGGTGTCGAGGTACTTGGCCACGCCTGCAAACTCCACAATTTCGTCGAGTTTACGGTCAATCTCCCAGCGTCGCATGCCCATTATGGTGCCGTTCATGTAAATGTTTTCCCGGCCGGTCATCTCGGGATGGAAGCCGGTGCCTACTTCAAGTAACGAAGCCAGTCGCCCTTTTACCTTTATGGTACCGATGGTGGGTGATGTTACCCGGCTAAGAATTTTCAACAAGGTGCTTTTACCCGCTCCGTTTTTCCCTATTATGCCAAGCACTTCCCCTTCCTTAACTTCAAGGTTAATGTCGCGCAGGGCAGCCACCAGCTCGCCCTTCTCCGACTTGGCGGTGCGGTCGTTCACGTGCCCAATCTTGGCATAGGGGTCGTCCTTGCCCAGGATGTTCATTTGCCAGAAGCGGTTGAGGTCGTGGCTGAGGGTGCCGGTGCCTACTTCGCCGAGGCGGTATATTTTGGAGAGGTTTTCTATTTTAATAACTGGTTTTGTCATCGTATTTTGTCATCGAATTAACGCAAATTTTCACTAATTTTTGCTCGCCGGCTCGCTTGTTTTTTGTCACCGCGCTCGGCTTTGCCGTTTTGCTTGCAAAGAATTAGCGCGAATTAACACGAATTTTTGCTCGCTGGCTCGCTTTTCTGTCATCTAATTCAAGCGAAGCGCAGTTCCGGTTTATCGGAAATGCAGAATTTTCACTAATTTTTTTGCTCGCTGGTTACTTATATTGTGTGTTCGATTCCCCTTCAGGGGGTTAGGGGGTGTGCACAAGGCCTGTTCTTTGTCATCTACTTGGCGCGCATTGTTACTAATTTTTGCTCGCTGGCTCGCTTTTTTGTCATCGAATTAACGCGAATTATTAGTTGATATTTAAAAAGTTGGGCCATCGAATTAACCGAAATGTTGTAGTTAATTAATTCGTGAAAATTAGCGAAAATTCGTTGACTATATTTGTTGACTGTTGATTATTCGTTTATATTGTAAGCTTGATCTGCCAAAGTTGATAAGGAGTCCAAGTTTTTTATTTGTTGCTTTAAGGTAATTAATGAGCTGTGCTTCATGTTCTGAAGTTATGTCACTTAATGCTTTTAGTTCAATTATAATGTCATTATAACATATGAAATCGGCTTTGTAACATTTATCAAGCTTCTCTCCTTTGTAATAGATGTTGATTAATGCTTCCTTTTCAAATGGAATATCTTTTAATATGAATTCTTTTGCAAGAGCTAGCTGGTAAACGGGTTCTAAAAATCCATTTTTTAGTTCTTTATGTACCTCAAATGCTGCACCTATTATTGCGTATGCTTCATCTTTAAATAGCACATCTTTATTCATTTTTATTCGCGTTAATTTGCGCTAATTAGGCGACTTAATACTTTCTTTTCAAATGGCATATCTCTTTAATATGAATTTTTTATCCATCTTTATTCGCGTCAATTCGCGCTAATTTGGTGACTTATCATACCGTATCAATAAAGTTCCTCTCCGTTTTATGAAACACCACAATTCCAACAATCAGCAGAATAGCCGTAAAGGCAGCACTATAGCCCAAAGTGTACCAACTAAACTCACCTGAGCCCAGAAATGCATACTTAAAATTCTCCACAATAGGAGAGAGGGGGTTGGCCATAATGAATTTTCTCATCATGCCTTCGGGGATGGTGCTCATGGGATAAATAACCGGTGTGGCATACATCAATAGCTGAACGCCAAAGGTGATGAGGAATTTCAGGTCGCGATATTTGGTAGTCATGGATGTGAACAAAATACCGGCGCCCATTCCCATCAGGGCCATAATCAAAATATAAACCGGCAGAAGGGCCAATGTCCAGTTAGGGTTTACCGATGCTTCGCCATTTATGAGGTAATATGCATAAACCACCATAAAAAAGGCCATTTGAATAAAAAACTTGATAAGGCCTGAAACCACCTTTGACAGTGGCATAATGAGTCGTGGAAAATAAACTTTACCAAATATACCTGCATTTTGTGCAAAAGTATCGCTGGTTTGGTTAAAACTCTCGGCAAAATAGTTCCAGATAACTATACCTGCCAGATAAAAAAGTGCCATGGGCTGCCCGTCGGTGCTTATTTTTGCAATATTACCAAACACCACAATATAAATAACCGTGGTTAAAATGGGCTGCACAATAAACCAAATGGGTCCGAGTACAGTTTGTTTATAAACGGTAATAACATCGCGCTTTACAAACATGTACAGCAGGTCGCGATATTGCCATATCTCTTTAAAATTGATGTCGAAAGCGTGCCGCTTGGGGCGTATGATGATGTCGTAGTTGGTCATGTTAGTTTTGTCAACTGATTGGCTTGATTTTTTTGTCCACTAATTTCACTAATTACTCTAATTTTTGTTCGCTGGCTCGCGATTTTGTCACCGAATTCAAGCGAAGCGCAGTTCCGGTTTATCGGAAATGCAGAATTTTCTCTAATTTTTTGGCTTGCAGCCTCACTTTTTTTAACCACCAATTTGATGAATTAAACGAATTATGCTCGCAGGCTCGCGGTTTTTGTCCGCAGATTGCATAGATTAACGCAGATTTTGTTCGCAAGCTCGCGGTTTCTTTAAATGTGTGTTTGGTTGCCCAATGTGATTAGCATCAGGGGTTTATGATTAGATGAAAGTTCATAGTTCATAGTTTATTGTTCATAGTTCATAGTTTATAGTTGATAGTTCATAGTTCATAGTTAGAAGTTGTTAACTCTCAACCTAGAACCCTCAACTCCCAACCCTCAACCCTCAACCCAGAACTCACCACTTTCATATTGTTGCTGGCCGACTAACAGATGTCAGATAGCATTTCTTTTGTAAACGTTTTTTCTTGTTTTAATTTTGTCTTGTGAGATCTCTACAATAATCCCATCTTTATCAACTATTAAGGGCGTTTTTTTGTATTTCTTGAACTCTAAAAGTCTTTGGTCGGCTCTTTCTAAACCTTCAATTAT
Organism: Marinilabiliaceae bacterium; assembly: GCA_037439945.1. Taxonomy (GTDB): domain Bacteria; phylum Bacteroidota; class Bacteroidia; order Bacteroidales; family Marinilabiliaceae; genus CALEUX01. The sequence goes on along the minus strand of JBBIVA010000092.1, from coordinate 12,171 downwards.
TTTTGTGCTATTGTCCATGTTCAGATAGTTTGTATTTGACTTCCAATTCTTTCCATCTGCTCGCATTTTGCTGACACTCTCACGAACAACAATTATCTAAACATAAACCAGGGTACCTTTAGAATCTTGCGCCGGCATTGGTTTATAAAATGTATTTAAGCATTACAATCACTTGTTAAAAATCTATTGCAGTATAGGGGCATCTTTTTTAAATATCCGGATTCCATATCTGTTGATGTGCTCAATGAGAGCCGGCTCCTTAATTCGATTGAAGATAATAATATCAAACTTATATGGTAGCATAAGGGCTTCCAGTTCAACCTGAAGCTGAATAATTGTTTGAAGCGTTAAACGTTCCCCTTTAAGGGCAATATCAACATCTGACCCGTTTCGGAAATTGCCTTTTGCGCGCGATCCAAATACTATTGCTTCTTCAATATCGTTGTCATGGCCGATAATAGAAATTATGTGATTTAAATCGTTATCCGTCAACCCTAAAATCATCTCCTGCACATTTATTTTTCAGAACTTAACCGGTGGTGTAGTTCCTTAAATAGTGTATAATATTTCGATTTAATTTCAAACGCTATTTCGCTTGCTGTTTCTTCATTGTAGGTGTGACTTGTTAAATTCCTGCTTACGTGCATGGCCATCCATCCTTTGCCGTCTGTAATGATGCCATCCTGAAAACATTGTTCAATTACCGGTTTTAGCCCTATAATATTTTCTACACCTCGCTCTTTGTAAAAATCCTGAAGCGTTTTCCAGGCTAATTCATAGGTGTATTCGAAGGCTTTTATAAGTCCTTGTTCCTCAAAAACGTTAAGTGATGGCTGCTGAATAAAGCGTTCTAACTGACTTAATGCTTTGTTGTAATTATAAAATCGCTGCTGCCATCGTACTTCATTTGGCATATTATCTGATTTTTAAGAGACTAATTTTGGAATCTTGTTTGTAAGTTGTCAATGGCAACTTGCTTATTCTACTTATCGATGGCCAGCAATACCAATTGCCGGGAAAAATTACTGAGATTCTTTTGTTTATTTGAGCTGGCTTACTCAATTGTATCCTTGTAAATTTAATGTTAGAGTTTAAATATACAAGGATAATTGAATTTGTTTCCAAATCTTTTTTATATGCAGATTGCTCAGATTTTGCTATCTCCTGATATCTACCATTGCAAATGCAAGATATTTTTCAGTGTAATGAAAGAAGTTTGTTTATCCACTAATTCTACTAATTTGGCTTGCAGGCTCGCATTTTTTTGTCCACATATTTAAGCGAAGCGCAGTTGGAACGAAGTGGAATTCCGATGCATGAAATTTATTTACTTCGGAATCCGGTTTATCGGAAACACTTTTTTTGCTATATGGCTTGCGGTTTTTGAGCAATAATTATTTTCGCTCCTTTTTCCAATTTTCGGTTTTTAATCCGGGTACACGTGAAAAATGATTATCATTATTGGTAACCAGCGTCATTTCGTTTTCAATAGCTATTCCGGCAATCAATAAATCAATATCATCCAGTGTTTTGCCTGATTATCTAAGTTTAGCATATATCTCGGCCGATAGTTTTGCAGATTCTTCGGTGAGAGGTAAAACCAGGTTTTCCTTAACAAACTCCTCAAATATACTAAGTTGCTTAAAAGCACTTTTTGCATGCAAACCACTCATTATCTCATAATAGGTGATGATACTTATTTCCAGAATATCAAAGAAATTCAGATAGTTTTCGAAATTCTTGACCACAATTGAATCTCCTTATAAGATAATATGAAAGAATATCAGTATCAATCAGAGCTCTATTCATTAATTCTCCTTTTATTTTTCTCTCTGTTTTCAATCAAGTTATCTGTTAAATTTACAAATACTGAATCATCAATATTTACCCATGCTCCTGCAAATGAGAGATTTTTGTCTTTTTTGTTTGTCGATGATTCCATTAGGGATATAAAATCATCGATTTCCTTTAATCTATTTGAAGGAATTCTCTGTATTTTACGAAGGAGCTTACTTCTTATTTGTGTATCTATTGACATAGGTTATCGTTTTTATTCAAATTTACCAAATAATTTAAAACCTTCAATCTATTGTGAGTCATAAAAATGAGTTAAAAGGCAAATTCTTGTGTTATATGATGATAGTGTCTTAATTGTGTATGTTTCCCCTTTTAGTCAGGGCTGTGTCCGCCTCCGGTGGAGTTAGGGGGTAATCTATTGGCTTTTTTAAGTTCTCAGTCACTATGTGTTAACTCTTGTGGTTCTCCGCTCTTCGCCCTAAGCCCTCTGCTATTAGTCCTTCGTATTAGGTTTCCCCTTCAGGGGTTAGGGGTGCGCGTTGGTTTTGTTTAACTAATAACTTGCCCTAATTCCATGCCTCCGGCCTGATGAATCACACCAACCCGAACGCGAAATTACACCAAAACTGTTAAATAACGAAAGAAACAGCATCTTGATTATAGCCAACGTGATTAAACGATTGAGAAGTTGAGATGTTGCATAAATAGCTCGAAGTTTAAAGGTCAAAGTTGTTGGCTTTTAGTACTTAGCCCTATGCTATTCACCCTCAGCCCTTAGCTCTTTTGGAGAAGCAATCCATCTTTAGAGGGCCAGGGGTGAGCGTAAGTTTTTTTTGTCGCCGAATTTGAACTAATTAACACGTTTTTTTTGCACGCAGGCTCGCTGTTTTCTTTAAACATGTGTTAGGTTTCCCCTTCAGGGGTTAGGGGTGCGCGTAAGGGGTTTCTGGTTTAGTTAAAAGTTCATAGTTTTTAGTTCGAAGTTGTTAACTCTCAATTTACTACTTATAACTCATTACTCATAACTCACCACATTACTTGCGTAGTTCGCTGTTTTCTTTAAACGTGTGTTAGGTTTCCGCCTTCAGACTTCGATGTGAGCTCAGCCGAGCGTGAGTTAGGGGATAGCGCCCGGCTCCTTTAATCTCCCGGCCACTAAATGCCTTCTCCTTGCTCTTTGTCACCACCCTAAGCCCTCTGCGAATAGCCCTTTGTGTTTGGTTGGCCCTTTAGTCAGGGCTGTGCCAGCTTTGAACTAAAACCTCTGCTCTGCGCTTTATACCCTTCGCCCCATGCTCTATACCCTCCGCCCTATGCCCTTCGCCCTAAAACTCCCTTTTTTTTCAAAAAAAGTAATTTTATTACATCAAATGGAATTATTTTTGCGTTATTAGTGCAGAAATTTTACTGTTACAAAAAACAGAACAAATATGACAAAACGGTTAGTGCTCTTTGCGTTTTTTGTTTTATGGGCAACGGCTTCTATAATGGGCCAGAAATCTCTCGACCGGCAGCAGCCCGAACAAATTTTTGAAGAAGCCATGTCGCACTTTAATGCCGGCCGTTACGGTCAGGCGCGAAAATTGTTTGGCGAATGTCATCGCAGCGATGGTGCCAGAACCGGCACACTTAAATCGGAAGCCGCTTATTATGAGGCGCTATCTGCATCTCACCTCGACAACAGCGATGCCGTTTATTTACTCGAAAATTTTCTGGAAGTTTATCCCGAAAGCAACCGTTTGTCGTATGCCCGGCTTCGTTTGGGAGAGCTGGCACAAGATCAGGAGAAGTTTCGTAACGCCATACGTTGGTACGATAAGGTAAACGCCAACGACCTCGACAGGGATACGCGATTGCGTTATGCCTTTAAAGCCGGTTATGCCCATTTTATGGAAGGCAATTACGAAAAAGCATCAAAACATCTCGAAGAGGCCAGAGAAACCCCTTCGCAATGGTGGGCCTCGGCAAATTACTATTACGCACATATTCAATACGAAAAAGGTAATCATAATGCTGCCTTACGCACTTTTGAGCGTCTGTTGCGTGAACCCGGATTTGAAAATGTTGTACCCTATTATATTGCTCAAATATATTATATGCAGGGTAATTATGATAAAGCCATTGAATATGGAACCCCATTAATGGAAGGGGCTACAGGTGTTATGAGAGTAGATATGGCCCGCGTGATGGGCGATTCGCATTTTGCCAAGGGCGATTATGCCAAAGCCGTTCCGCTTTTATCCATAACCGTTAAAGAATCCAAGCCGCCCCGTCGCGAAGATTTTTACCATTTGGGATTATCGCTTTATTTTACAGGTAATTACCATGAGGCTGCCAACAATCTGGCACAAGTTACCACCGGCAACGATGTGATGTCGCAGAATGCGTATTATCATTTGGGCGATTGTTACCTGAAACTGAACGATAAACGGCGTGCCCGTGTGGCTTTTGAAGCAGCAACTCGTTATAAATATGATTCTGCCATTCGCGAGGATGCAATGTTTAATTATATAAAACTCAATTATGAATTATCGTTTTCACCCTTTAACGAAATTATCAATTCATTTTTGCAGTTTATTGAGGAGTACCCCCAGAGTGCCCATGTTGATGAAGCATATGAATATCTTGGGCAGGCATTGTTAACAACCAAAAACTACCGGCAGGCACTGGAAGCAATGGAAAGGATCAAGCATAAAAGCCCTGAAGTATTTAAAGCCATGCAACGGGTTGCCTATCATCGTGGACAGGAATTGTTTACTAACCTTCAGTTTAGCGAGTCCATTACAATGTTCGATTATAGCCTTAAATACGGTGATTATGATAGAAATATAAAGATTAAATCATTATACTGGAGAGGTGAAGCATATTACAGGATGGGTAATTATGAAAAATCACTTTCAGATTATATATCATTTATTCAATCAGCCGGATCACACAGGCTCGATGAGTTTTCGATGGCCCATTATAATATAGGCTATGCCTTTTTTAGTCAGGGAAATTACAGCCAGGCATCTGTTTGGTTTAATAAATATGTTCAATTGATGCAGGGTAAAGAAAACCAAAGAGTAGGGGATGCCCTGAACAGAATTGGTGACTCTCATTTTATGGCACGCGATTTTAACAATGCAGTAAGATTTTACGACAGGGGCGCCCAGGTTCCGGGCGGATCGGCTGATTATGCTTTGTACCAAAAGGCATTTTCATTGGGTATTTCCGGCAATCATAGGGAAAAAATCAGGCAGCTTGAATCATTGATTTCCAAATATCCAAAATCATCATATGTTGATGATTCGTACTATGAAATGGGGAGGGCTCACGCTTCACTTGATAATAGAAACGACGCGATTAGAAATTTTAAAACAGTAAAAGAAAAATTTCCACAAAGCAGCCTGGCAAAAAAAGCAATGCTTCAGCTTGGACTGGTTTATTATAATATTGGTAACCTTGATGAATCAATGGTTTTCTATAAAAGGGTTGTAAACGAATATCCTGCCACCCCCGAGGCTGAGGATGCTTTACTTGGTTTGCGCAATATATACATCGACCGAAATGATGCTGATGGATATATTCGGTATACAAATCAGGTTGGCGGATTTGCCAGGGTTGATGACCGTCAGCGTGATTCATTATCATACGTTTCAGCAGAACGTGTTTATATGGCCGGAAATTGCAGTCAGGCAGTACCACAACTGGATAATTATATCAGGAATAATCCACAGGGCAGGTTTATATTAAATGCTCATTTCTACCGGGGTGACTGTTTATATCGTAATGGTGATTTTAATGGTGCCCTTACTTCATTTGAGTTTGTAACCGGCAGAGGAAAAAGCCTTTTCTCGGAAGATGCAATAAAACGAGCAGGTGAAATTCATTACCGTAAAGAAAATTTCAATAGTGCACTTGAATATTTCAGGCGCCTTGAAGGGGAAGCAGAACTTGAAGAAAACAGACAGGAAGCTCTGATTGGACAGTTGCGTGTTTTAGTAAAACTGAAAAATTTAAATTCGACCATTGAAATAGCTCAGCGGGTATTGGGTAATTCCCGGATGTCGCCTGAAATAGTTCGTGAGGCAAGGTACCAAAAGGCTTCGGCACATTTAGTGCTTAACCAAAAGAGTGAAGCTTTATCCGATTTCAGGGTTTTATCGCAAAATACAAGTAGTAAAGAGGGCTCGGAGGCAAAATTCAGAGTTGCCGATTTACTATTCCAGCAGGGAAAAAGGGAAGAAGCAGAAAAAATGATTTTTGACTTTGTTGACAAAGGTACTCCTCATCAATATTGGTTAGCTAAAAGCTTTATTTTACTTGCTGAAATATACGCCGCAAGAGGTGAATATTTTCAGGCAAGACAATATATAGAAGGGTTACTTGAAAATTATGAGGAGAGCGGTGATGGAATTCATGAGGAAGCAAAGCGTAAACTTGAACAGTACCGTCAAAATACCTGATTATGATTTTAAGAGATAAAAAACAGATTTAGTAAAGGCTACAAATCAAAATAATTATGCAGCATTTAAAAGTAAAATATATACCATTCACGGTTTTATTGTTTATTATGGTCTTCAGAATTGAAGCACAGGAAACCATTAATCAGGATGTTAAGGTGGTAAGGGAATATAACCCTACCATATCCGATGCATTTAAAATAAATGAAATGCCATCACAGTCTGATACACTTAAGGCCAATCCGCTATTCAGGTATCATTTAAAGGGAAAAGCAATAATTACGGCCCCAGAAATGGTTCCCTTAGTCCCGGCAAAGCTTGCAAAGGAACCCCGGCAGGAATTATACCCATCCTTTATATCAGGTTATTTAGGCAATTATGATGTTATGGGGGGGCAATTACTATATAATCTTGTGCAAAATAAAGATTATGCACTGGCTTTAAAAGCAGGTCATGAATCATCGTGGGGTGATCTTGAACTTGAAAACAAGAAGGAAGTTAAAGCGCCTTACCATGAAACAATGGGTGGTTTATATTTTCGTCATTTTTTTAAAAAGAAAACATTATCAGTGGATATGGATTTTAATAATTACACATATAATTATTATGGAATGCACACTATTGATCCTGATTTTGATTATTATGACCCCACTCCAAATCCGGTTATTAGTTATTTCGAAAGCGTTAAAGGGAGCGAATTAATTCCTGAAGAAAAACAAAGACAGACTACCTTCGATATTGATTTGGGTTTTATGAACCAGGTAACAGGTAATAAGGAGTTTCAATATGATTTTGGGTTTAAATATTCAACATTTGGAAGCCTTACAGGGGTAAAAGAAAACCTGGTAGGGCTTAGCGGGGATATTTTTGTTCCGGTAGGTGATTTAAATGTTAATGTTGATATTAGTATTGAAACTGCAGGTACTAAAATTGGTAATAATAATAGTCGTCCAGAGATGTTTACTTTTGTTAACCGTCAGCAAACGCTTATTATGGTTAATCCTTCACTATTTAAAGCTTATAAAAGTCTGAAGCTGAATATGGGGCTTCGTTTTGCCGGAGAGACAGATGATTTAGGTAATGATTTTTATGTATCTCCAAATATTTCAGCAAATGTTGTGGTTGCAGAAGGGGTCATAACTCTTGAAGGGGGTATAACCGGAGATGTAAAACCATCTACTTACAGGGGCATTATGGCAGAAAATCCGTTTATTTCACCCGATTTAAATGTTAAAACAGCTTATCATGCCGCCAGGTTCTTTGCCGGTATTAAGGGGAATTTCAGTAAGGCCACATCATTTTCGGCAAGGGTGGATTACAGCATTTTCCAGGATGAACATTTTTTTGTTAACCGTACTTTTACACCATTTGATGATTCTGACCAACAATACACAAATTTGTTTGATGTTGATTACGATGATGGCCGACTTTTGGGCGTTTCGGGTGAGTTTAAAATGAGATTTATTCCTGAACTTGATATAATTTTACGTGGTGCGTATTATAGCTGGGACCTTGATTCTTTGCAATATGCCTGGCATAAACCCAATATGGAAATAGGATTACGGGGTGCTTACAGGTTTTCCAGGGACCTGACAATTACCGGGGCAATAAATTTACTCGGTGAAAGGTTTGCCTCAATACCTAATGAAATTAAGAAACTTGATCCGGTCTTCGATTTTAACCTTGGAGCCAATTATACATTGAATGCCCGCTGGAGCTTTTTCGGAAACGTTCAAAATATGTTTGCATCAAAGTATTACAGGTACCAGGGATATCCAATGCAGAGTGTAAATTTCAGGGCAGGAGTTGGATATAGTTTTTAAAGTTTTAGTAATAGCTAATACCTACCAGCTAAATCACACTATCCTGCTCAAGATTTACCACAAGAGTATAACCTATATGACTTATTCGTAAATAAAGTTTCTTTTGTCCCTGTACCTCTGTTACTTCTCCGGAAATACCTTTCAGTGGGCCGGATGTTACAGTAACTGTTTGGCCTCTTTGAATTGAACTTGTTTCAACGCTGAATGCCATTTTATTTTCAACTGCCTTGCGCATTGCATCTATTTCATTATCCGGAATTGGAACGGCTTTCCCTTTATGTGTAACATATGAAACAACACCTTTTGCATTAAATACTTTTCTATAGTCCGAATCGGGAATGTTAACGAAAATATATGAACTAATTATTGGTGTTTCAATCCATTTTTTCCTGTCGCTCCATTGTCGTAATTCCCTTTTTAATGGCAAATAAGCATTTATACCAATAATTTGAAGTTGCTCTAAAACCTTTTTTTCAGCCCGTGACTTGGTATATAAGGCATACCAATGTATTTCATCATTACTTTTCAACGGTAAATTCATTTTTTATTTGGTGGCAAAATTAGAAATTTTGTTTGAAAACTGTTCAAAGGTAATGATTGGGTTTTTCATAATCCAGTTGTTTGTATTATACATTTCAACTATTAAATCCTTAATAATTGTTTAAGTTAATAACGGTTGAAAATTTAGTATAAACAAAAAATGAAACTATCAGTATATCAGGTAAATACAAATAAGGGATTGTTAATAAAAAAGGGTGAATTAAGCCTGTTTAAAGGTTATAATTGCTATATTTGTGGGTTCATATAAAATTATGAAATTACCCCAATTGAGGTTAAAATATAAGAAAAAATGAGCGATAATTTAGATTTACCAATTCCAAAAACAACTAACGGAGATTATTCAGCCAGCAGTATCCAGGTGCTTGAAGGTTTGGAGGCCGTGAGAAAGCGTCCTGCAATGTACATTGGCGATATTGGCGTGAAAGGCTTACACCATCTGGTTTACGAGGTAGTTGATAATTCAATTGATGAGGCCCTTGCTGGTTATTGTACCCATATAGAGGTTATTATAAATGATGATGACTCAATTTCAGTATTAGATAACGGTAGGGGTATTCCTGTTGATATTCATGAAAAAGAGGGTCGTTCGGCACTGGAAGTGGTAATGACCGTGTTACATGCCGGGGGTAAGTTTGATAAGGATTCTTACAAGGTATCAGGAGGGTTGCACGGAGTTGGAGTTTCCTGCGTTAATGCCTTATCAACTAAACTGGTGGTTGAGGTTCATCGCGACGGTAAAATTTATTCCCAGGAATATCACAGGGGAAAACCACTTGAACCCGTTAAAAGTATTGGGACAACAAATATAACAGGGACCAGGGTAACCTTTAAACCTGATGATACCATTTTTAATACTACAGAGTACAAATATTCCATTTTAGCAGATAGGCTTAGAGAGCTTGCATTTCTTAACAGAACTATAGAGATGGTTCTTATAGATCGCAGGGATACTAATGAAAATGGTGAGCCTAAAAAGGAGGTTTTTCTTTCGAATGATGGCTTAAAAGAGTTTGTAAGGTTTATTGATGTTAACCGTGAACCCCTGATTGATAATATTATTTATATTGATACTGATAAAAACGACGCTCCGGTTGAAATAGCAATTCTTTATAATACTTCATTTACTGAAAATGTTTATTCATACGTTAATAATATTAATACTATTGAAGGAGGAACACATTTAACAGGATTTCGCAGGGGCTTAACACGTACTTTAAAAAGCTGGGCTGAAAAATCCGGAATGCTTTCAAAACTAAAGTTTGATATTAACGGTGATGATTTTCGCGAAGGGCTTACAGCTGTTATATCTGTAAAAGTTGCAGAGCCCCAGTTTGAAGGACAAACCAAAACAAAGCTTGGAAACGGTGAGGTAAGCCTTTCGGTTGATCAGGCAGTTAGCCTGATGTTAACTAATTATCTTGAGGAAAACCCAAAGGATGCTAAAGAGATAGTTAATAAAGTTATTTTAGCTGCCACTGCACGCCATGCCGCACGCAAAGCACGTGAACTGGTTCAGCGTAAAAGTGTATTGTCGGGAGGGGGGCTTCCGGGCAAACTGGCCGATTGCTCTGAAAAAGATCCCGGTTCATGTGAGGTGTTTTTAGTTGAGGGCGATTCGGCAGGCGGTACAGCTAAACAGGGTCGAAACAGACAGTTTCAGGCTATTCTGCCTTTAAGAGGTAAAATTTTAAATGTTGAAAAATCGTTACAGCATAAAGTTTTCGATAACGACGAAATAAAAAATATTTTTACTGCACTTGGGGTCTCTATAGGAACCAATGATGACAGTAAAGAATTAAACCTCGACAAATTAAGGTACTATAAAGTAGTTATAATGACCGATGCCGATGTGGATGGAAGCCACATTACAACCCTTATTATGACATTCTTTTTCAGGTATATGAAAGAATTAATTACAAGGGGGCATCTTTATATTGCTACACCTCCCTTATATTTATGCAAAAAAGGGAAGGTTGAACAATATTGCTGGAACGAAGCACAACGACGTGAATTTGTTAATACTTACGGAGGCGGGAAAGAGGATTCAATACATATTCAAAGGTACAAGGGTCTTGGAGAAATGAACGCTGAGCAACTTTGGTCAACTACAATGAACCCTGAAACCAGAACCCTTAGGCAGGTGACTATTGAAAGCGCCACCGAGGCCGACCGTATTTTTAGTATGCTTATGGGCGACGATGTTCCGCCACGACGTGAATTTATTGAGCAGAATGCTACATATGCCAATATTGATGTTTAAATTTTAAATTGAATAGTTAAATAATATTAAAAGTGGGCGAGATAATTTATTTCTCTCTCACTTTTTTAACATTTAACAATGGGTAAGGACCGTATAATAATATCTGCAGCCAATAACTTTGTTGGCGATAACAGGGTGGCCAAACTTGCTTTATACCTCCAACAAAAGGGCTTTGAAGTTTTATTGCTCGGACGCTATTGGCCCGGAGGTGAAATTCCTCCAAACAGGGCGGGTAAATGTATCAGGTTTAAATTATGGTTTAATAAATCCTGGTTATTTTACCTAAATTTAAATATTAGAATATTTATTTATTTGTTGTTGCATAAGGCAAAATGGTATATTTCAGTTGACCTTGACACCTTACCGGCTTGCAGGTTGGCCGGTATCTTAAAAAGGGTCCCGGTTGTAATGGATAGTCATGAATATTTACCTGAAGTGCCTGAATTACAGCATAGACCTGAAATCAAGAAGATATGGATAATTCTGGAAAGAATTTTTATTAAGGGAATTTATGCCGGAATAACAGTATCCCCTGGATTAATAAATATATATAAAGAAAAATATAATCTGGAGTTTAAACTATTAAGAAACCTGCCATTACGTAATGTAAAACCTTTAAATAAAAATTCAGATGGCCGGGTAATTTATTATCAGGGGGCCCTTAATGTTGGGAGAGGATTGGAAAATTCTATACTTTCCCTTAAATATCTTCCCGGTTATTCCTTGGTAATAGTTGGTGATGGTGATATAACCAGCGACCTAAAAGCCCTAGCAAATAATGAAGGATTGAGTAACAGGGTTGTTTTCGTTGGTAAGGTACCCTTCGAAGAATTGCATAAATTTATAAAAAAAGCTAGTGTAGGTTTGTGTTTGCTCGAGAACATAGGGTTAAACTACTATCATTCATTACCAAACAGGATTTTTGATTATCCAATGGCCGGAATACCTGTAATAGCAACCAATTTTCCTGATATATCAGAAATTGTATCAAAATATGAAACAGGGTTGCTTCTTAATACCCTTGATCCTGAGAAAATTGCAGAAGCCGTTATTAAAGCCTGTGAAGATCCATATTTACGTGAACGGTGGTCGCACACTTTACCAATGGCTTCATCTGAATTGAATTGGGAGAACGAAGTTAAAATTATTGACCCAATATTTTGCCCCTGATTTTAAATCCAATTACTTTTTTAAACACTTATGTAATATTATTTACCCTTAAGGGGAACTTAAGTAGTGTGTTTAATCGATATGGGATATGGAGACCGCTAAATAAAATGGTATA
>JBBIVA010000091.1:0-15365 GCA_037439945.1 Marinilabiliaceae bacterium | reverse complement strand
ATGTTGTTGAAAATATGGCTATTGTAAAAGCTGCTTAAATCGAACTCACGTTAATATATAAACTTTCTAACATAGATGAAAAACCGGAAGCATCTAGCTGTTTATTGTATTTACCGCAAAGCTTACTATAAAAGCACAAAATGCACAGAGGGAAAATATTTATGCGTTCTCTGCGATAAAACCATATAATTAAACTTAAGTATTAGCCATGCATGATATAATTATTGAGCCAATCCCCATTTTTAACTTGTTAATTGACATTTTAAAAACACCAATTATATTATTTTCATTTTATTACATTGGAAAAACACTGTACTTCTTTCCTCCTATTCAAAACAATGGTTATGCACAAAATTTTTTATATTTAGCAACCGGTCTAATTATTTCTGTTTTTATTTTCTCCATAGTAGTTACCTCTGGTAAAACCATTAATACAATTGGGCTATTAATCATTTTTTTATATATTTTTTGGAAGAGAGGAGTCTTCTTTTCAATCAATATCTCAAAAATCAGCCATAAAGAAATTCAATTCATTTTACTTCTATCTGCATTTGCATTTTTCATTATGCTAATACAATTCTACAGAACTGATTTTTTAAATGCAGAAAAAATCAGGTTAGGATGGATTGATTATAAGTTTTATAGCGATATCGCATACTATCTGATTAAAGGTTTCCCTGAATCAACAACAAACTGGACAACGTACTTTAATAGCACCCTGATTGAAACATCAAATAAACCTAGCCCCTACCACTATTTTGAAATATGGGTACATTCGTTAATTTTACTTTTATCTAAAAGTAAGGGAGTTATTGTTTTTATTTTTTTTACTATTCCTCTAATCTGTGCACTTGTGTTTGGCTCTTTTCTTGGACTAATCTCTGTTTTTATAAAAAAGAAACTTCCATTTGTATTAACAATTATTTTTGCAATTGCAGCTACTTTCTTCATTACTGCTCTTCCTTTCAAGACAGGAGGTTTATATGATAATCCTTTTTTCTACCCAAGAGTATTAATGTTTTACATATCACTTATCTCTTTCATAATACTATTAAAAAATGGGTTTAAAGAAGCGGCTATTTTACTATTGATTCTTCTTCCTATATACAATATACTTTATGCTCCAACTGTATTAACATCTGTATTTCTTCTATCCTTACTTTACTATTTTCAGGATAAAGATTTAAGTTCATTTAAATTTGGCACTTCTTTATCTATCATAAGTGCAGTATTGATTATTTTATTCTACATGTTTTTTTTTAAAACAAAAGCCTCTTCATCTTTGGTCAGTGAGTCAATGCAATTTGCTACCTTAAATACCTTCATTTATTCCTTTTTTAGATTATATATTTTTCGTCTTTGGTTCTTTGCACTACCACTTACCATCTTCATTATAGCTAATTACCTTACTAATAATCCAATGGGAAATCTTGTTAGTGTAATTAAAAACAAAACCATCTTTATCATTGCTTCATTATTTTTGTTAGCAATATTATTTCTTTCCATCATAACACATTTAGAAAGAGGAACAATTGGAAGTATTGTACTAAATCCTTTATTTTCAATTTTAAGCATAATAGCAATTATTAAATGCTATGAAAACATTCATCAAATTAAGTATGCTTTAACTGGAGTCCTACTTATTGTCCAATTTTCATATTCAATAATATACACTATATCTTTACTTCCTAGCAACCTAACATATAGTGGTGAATATTATTCGAGAGATTTTATTATCAAATCAAGAGGGCTTATTTTGCAAATAGATAATAAAATAGGTGGACAAATACAAAACATACAGTTACATAAAGAAAATGTTTTCTTCAATTCTCCACACATGCCTCGTCATGCATCTTTTTTTGATTGCACAAGAAATGGATTTGTACAAACCTCCTTATCCACTCCTGTAGATTTAGATAGTGTTAGATACAAAGAGATTCATGGTTATGTAGCCAATGCCCCTTTTTACAAATTCATACAAAGTCTTAAACACAACGGACTTTTTAAAAGCATAGAAGAATCTCAAATTGATTTTATAAAAAAATACAAAATTGAATATCTAATTATTGAACCTGGAGCAGAAATAACGTTGGCTCTTGATAAACTTATTCTAGAAAGGATTGTCGATAATGAATCTGGACATACATTTGCATTAATTAACAAGCATTTAATAGATAATTAGGGAATATTTATTCGCATTAAGATTTCCATAATCTGTCAATCTAATTATTTAACTTAACTTAATCATAAATTATTAGAAAACTCAAATTATTTTCCGTAGCTGTGTGCGCTAAGAATACGACAAGCGCACAGAGAAAAGCTATCTTTGCGGTCTTTGCGATAAAAAAACTCAGCGCACTTTGATGTTATTTCAAAAAAATAAATGAAAACCATCCTCATTATATATCCCCACTGGCATCCGGCCAATCTGGCTGGCGTACACCGTCCACGGTTAATTGGGAATTTTCTGTACGAATTAGGTTGGAAACCCCGCGTGCTCACCGTTGAGCCCCGCTATTTTGAAGAGACACCCGACCACGATTTTCAAAAGACCTTTTCGCCCAATTTTGACGTAACCCGTGTAAAAGCACTGCCGGTAATGCGCCCACGCCTGATGGGCGATATTGGCCTTAGGGCATTTTACCAACTCTACAAAGCAGCCCGGCAAATTATTCGCACTCAGCAAATTGATTTTATCTGGTTACCCATCCCATCGTTTTACAATGCTTTACTTGGGCGCCTGCTTTATGAGAAAACCGATATTCCGTATGGCATCGACTACATCGACCCATGGGTAAGAGATTTAACCAACCAGAAAAAATGGCGCACACGCATGAGTTTATGGGTGGCCAAATTGCTCGAGCCCATTGCTGTAAAGAAAGCCTCCCTTATTAGCGGGGTGTCTTATCCTTATTACGAACCGGTTATCAAACGCAATTTTCCATCAATCTATACAAAATTAACTAGCGATATAACTGAATCTTCAACCATTGAAACCACCAGTCCCTCACCCCAACAACTCCCAACTCCCAACTCAAAACTCAAAACTCCTCACTCCAACCCCCACACCAACCTACCCTTCACCCATGTAGCCATGCCGTATGGATTCGACCCCAACGATCACCATATAAAACTTGAAAATCTAAAATTTCCCTGGGAGTCAACCCTGAACTCAGAACCCGGAACACAAAACTTGAAAATCTGGCTTTATGCAGGCGCCTTTCTTCCCAATAGCCATGTGATTGTGCAAGCATTTTTTATGGCCATAAAAGCATTAAGAGAACAGAAGTTATGGGATGAGACCATTCGCCTTTGGTTTATAGGTACCGGCAACTACCCGGCAAAGTCAATTGCATCGTATGCCAAAGATTATTGTTTAGATGATATTGTAACCGAAAAGAGAGGCAGATATCCTTTTTTACAGGTGTTAAACTTCTTAAACGAAGCCAACACAGTAATGATTATTGGTAGCACAGAAAAACATTATACCGCCTCCAAAACATTTCAATCGTTATTGAGTAACCGCCCGGTAATATCTGCTTTTCATCACGAGAGCAGCGCCATACAAGTAATGGAGGATTGCAAAGCTGATGCGTTTACCATGCGATACAAACCGGAAATGAGTCAATCAGAGATGGTTGATGCCTTTAAGACAGTACTCCTAAAACGGTTACAGAATGACGCGTGGAATCCGGATTTGTCGGCGTTGGATCAATATTCAGCAAAGACTTCTGCAAAAAAATTGGTAAAGGCAATTGAGTCTATAATTTAACCGCTGAGAGCCCAAAGCTTTTCACGCAGAGACCACAGAGAAAACCCTCATAAAACATAACAACAAATGACAGAAAATGAAATAGCAACTAAAATTATTGGTATTTCAATAGAAGTTCATCGGGCACTGGGACCAGGATTATTGGAACATGCCTATAAAGAATGCTTATGGTACAAATTACAACAAGCCGGGTTAACTGTTGAAAAAGAGAAGGCGATGCCGCTTGTTTTTGAAGACGTAAAACTAGATTGTGGTTATAGAATAGATCTGTTAGTTGAAAACAAAGTTGTGGTAGAACTTAAAATTGTTGATGCTTTAAATGATATTCACCTGGCTCAAACGCTCACATATTTGAAACTAGGCAATTACAGATTAGGTTTACTCATCAACTTTAAATTAACATTACTAAAACAAGGCATAAAAAGGATAGTAAACAATTTTCAGTAATCATAATGGGGAATAAAGCGCCTAAAAGAACCCGTATTCTATGCAAAACCTAAGCATTTTTTGCAATTACTTTATTAAATCACAGAGTAAGTGAATAATAATTTACTCTGCGAACTTTGCGGCTATAATTAGAAATCTTTGTGAACTTTTCGGTTGAAAAAATGAAAAAACTCGCCATCCTCTCCACCCACCCCATTCAGTACAACGCTCCATGGTTTGCCATGCTGGCTCAGCAACCCGGAATGGAGGTTAAGGTTTTCTACACCTGGAGTCAACGACAAACCGAATTCTTCGACACCAATTTTGGCAAAGAGATTAAGTGGGACATTCCGCTACTGGAAGGTTATGATTATGAGTTTGTTGAAAACAGAGCAAAAAAACCGGGAAACAAGAGCTTTTGGGGTATTCAATGCCCCGACCTGATAAACCGTATAAATGCATTCAATCCCACACACCTACTAGTGTTTGGATGGAATTTTCAGGCTCATTTCGGGGTTATGCGCCACTTTAAAGGAAAAGTACCTGTGCTATTTCGTGGCGACAGCACACTTTTAGATTACGAGTTTCAAACATTAGCTAATTTATTTCAATCAACAAAAACTCAAGGTTTCATTAAAATCCTGCCCCAATATTTGAAGTTTAAACTAAGAAAACAGTTCCTCACCTTTATCTATCGCAATATTGATATGGCTCTTTATGTTGGCAGCAACAACAAAGCCTACTTTAAAGCCCACGGGTTAAAAGAGCATCAGCTTAGATTTGTCCCTCACGCCATCGATAACAACCGGTTTGCCAATAATAACGAAAAGCTCTATGCCAATAAAGCCCTTGAATGGAGAAGATCATTACAGATAAAGGATACTGATTTTGTAATATTATTTGCAGGGAAATTTGAACCCCGTAAAAACCCTGAAGTCCTAATTAATGCTTTTAATATTTTATCAAATGATGAAAAATTCAATACCAAATTATTGATGATTGGTAATGGGCCATTGGAATCAAAATTAAAGGAACTTTCCAAAAACAACTCCAATATTATATTTTTACCTTTTCAAAACCAATCTGATATGCCTTTGGTTTACAATTTGGGGAATCTGTTCTGTTTATCATCTCAAAGCGAGACTTGGGGCTTAGCCGTCAACGAATCCATTGCTTGTGGCACCCCGGTTGTTGCCAGCAACAAAGTTGGCTGCGCCATCGATTTGGTTACCCAACCGCCTTGTTACCAGTTTCAGTCGGGCAATGTTGAAAATTTAACCAATGTACTTAGAACGGCTATTCAAAGTATTTCAACAAAACCGGATAATAATTGGAATTCGTTCATTAGCAACTGGTCGTTCGAGGTGTTAATTAATAAGTTATTGAATGCTTTAGAATAATTCAATCAATACCCCTTACCCCTAAAGGGGAAACCAAATAGCACATTTTAAAAAAAACTTTAGTTACCTGAAACCATCTGGCAATTCCCCCTTCAGGGGGCCAAGGGGGTGAATGCAAATGAAACCAAAATCCATCAGGTAATCCCACCTTTAGGGGGCCGGGGGGTAAACGTAAATTAAAAAAAATTACTATTATTGCATAAAGTGCTAATAACATCCATTAAATGAGCCAAAGGACTATAGCTATTCTCTCAATCATTATCTGGTTAATACTCACATTTAACGGATTTTATTATTGGAGTGCCATTGGCCTTTCGTTTTCTTTCTACTTTACTGTAAGGGTGATACAGCAAATGGGTTATTCCATCCCCATTCCTAATTTAATGGCCGCAATAGCATCGCTTCAATGGATTGTGGGGCCATTTATTGATTATCATAATCAGGCCACCCACTATAAGTACAAAATGTATGTTGATGAAGAAACGTACATGTCCTATATTGTCCCGGGCATTATTCTGTTTAAATTTGGTTTGAATTTATTTCCTGTTTCTGCCAACCTGGAAGGCCTTGCCCAAAAAGTGAGAAGTTTGTTACAAAATCATCCCCGGTTACCTTTTGTATTAATCATTCTTGGTTTTGTATTGCCATATCTGTCAGTACTCTTGCCAACTGCCCTTGGTTTTGTCTTTTTTTTATTGGGAAATATTAAATACATAGGTGTTATATACCTGCTTTTCAGCGATAATACAAACCGTTGGCTAATTTTCTGGGGAACCATGTTGTTTACATCAATTGTATCTATTGGTTTGGGTATGTTTCATGATCTTTTGCTATGGGCAATGTTAACTTTTACATTTGTTGCCTATGAACTTCGTCTAAATCTTTTTATAAAATTGACTATTGCTGTACTGGGGGTAATCCTGGCCATTACCATTCAATCGGTTAAAGGCGAATACCGGGAAATTGTGTGGTCAGGTGCATACACAGGGAATAAAACCCTTTTGTTTTTAAATCTGGCATCAGAAGGCTGGAGTACCGGATCCATTGTAAACCCAAAATCAGATGTTGATATGAACGTAAGGTTAAACCAGGGTTGGATTATTTCGGCAATTATGGATAATATCCCGAAAAATAAACCTTATTCAAACGGATCGTCAATTACCGAATCTCTATATTCCAGTTTTGTTCCCCGAATATTAGATCCTGAAAAGAAAACAGCCGGTGGCCGTGAAAATTTTCGTAATTTTACTGGATTAACCATAAGCGAAGGTACATCAATGGGTATAAGCCTTGCCGGTGAAGGTTATGCCAATTTTGGGAAATTGGGCGGGATATTATTTTTATTTTCCTGGGGTATATTCATTGGTTGGTTTTGGGGTAAACTTGATAAATTAAGCCTTATTTATCCTACAATATTTATATGGAGCCCAATATTGTTCCTGCAGGTAATAAAGGCTGAAACTGAATTAGGTGTAGTATTAAATCATCTTGTAAAGTCGTCAGTACTAATATTTATTGTGTTATATGTTATAAGGAAATGGTGGAGAATTTCTCTGTAATTTAATTTCCCGAGTAAATAATTATCACCTAAGCTACCCAGGGCAACCATCAAATCATTTAGGCTTAACCGGTAGGCGAAACAATGGTTTTATAGTTTTTGCAAACATATTAGTTTCATTTAAAACGCTACTGAATAAACTTTTTATTTTCCGCAAATAATTACCCTGATAACTCTTAATCCTGTTTTACGGTAGTTTAAGCAAAATTTTATTTGCCTGTTACAACAACCCATTATTGTTAAATATTCAACAACAAATTTTCCTTTTTCTAATAAATCCAAAATTGAAAGAATTAACAAAGAAAATAAATACTATTAAATGGATTGTTAAAAAACTTATAACCTATCTTAACCATCTATTTGATTTTTCCACCCCACCTTCAAATAAAAACCTTGATTATACCCTAAGGGTGAGTAATAATAGAAAGTACCTGCAACTCCCGGGAAATAAACCATTTTTATGGCTGGGAGATACAGCATGGGAACTTTTTCATAAGTTAAGCATTAAGGATGCAGAATTATACCTTAGGAACAGGGCCCGAAAAGGGTTTACAATTATCCAGGCTGTAGTACTGGCCGAGTTACAGGGGTTAACCCAACCAAATGCCAATGGTGACCTTCCCTTGTTAAATACTGATCCTGACCATCCAAACGAAAAATATTTTGAACATATTGATAAAATTATTGATGAATCAAATAGCCATGGAATGTTTATGGGAATGTTGCCATGCTGGGGAGATAAGGTTTGTTTGTCAGATAAAGGAGAACCTGTAATTTTCAATAATACAAATGCTTATAATTTTGGTTATTTTTTAGGAAAACGTTACAAGGGTAAACAAATTGTTTGGATACTTGGTGGCGACAAGAATACAAAAAACCGAACCGAAAAATCAATTTGGTTAAATATGGCCAAGGGATTGAGGAAAGGTGATTGTGGAAGGCACCTTATTACTTACCATCCTGGTGGAAGAGCTACCTCCTATAGGATGATGCAAAAACAGTCTGCTTTGGATTTTAATATGTACCAGAGTGGGCATACACAAAAGTTCAATAATGTTTATGATTATGCCGGTTTTTTATATAAATCAAAACCCCGAAAACCATTTGTTGATGGTGAACCTGCCTATGAAGAAATAGCTGTTTCTTTTGGTGAATATTGCAACCGGGATGATCCTGGCAGGGTACCAGGGAAAATACTGAATGATGATAATACCATAAAGGAAAAATCATTTTTCCCAAAAGGATATTTTAATGATTATGATATTAGGGTACATGCTTATTGGAATTTTTTATCAGGGGCCTGTGGATATACTTATGGAGCTAATTCCATATGGCAAATGTTTGAGAAACATGGGCCATATAATATTCCATGCATAACCGACTGGCGAGCGGCTCTGGAATTACCAGGGGCTGAACAGATTAAACATATTAAAACATTATTTGAATTATACCCTTTTGAAAAATTAATACCCAACCAAAAACTAATTACCGGACCTAATACCAGGGATGAAAACCATATAAGGGCTGCCACCTCTAAGGATTTAAACTTTGCCCTGCTATACCTGGCAAAGGGCCAAACTGTGCAGGTAAATATTAAAAGCCACCTATACACTCATAAATGGTACAATCCCCGCACCGGAGAATTTACCAATCCAGATACAAAAAAAGTAATAAAAAATCAATATTTTTCCCCTCCCACATCGGGTATTTATAATGATTGGATATTAATTCTGGAGCAATAATTTAAACAAAAATTTTATTCAAAAAGCTAGTCAATAAACAACCAATTTCTTGTTTAGTTACAGAGAAATTAGAATCTTTAAATAAAAAATAATGGGCTACATATACATATTCGGCTGCATATTATTCACTATTTATGGCCAGTTGGTTTTAAAATGGAGAATGAACCTGAAAGGTGACCTTCCGGTTGAAATTATTGATAAATTATTTTTTATGGCCAAACTTTTTATTGATCCGTGGTTGGTTAGTGGATTTGTTGCAGCCTTTATTGCCAGTCTTTTCTGGATGGCAGCAATGACCAGGTTTGAGTTATCATTTGCTTATCCATTTATGAGTTTATCTTTTATATTGGTTTTCGTTTTAAGTATCTTTATTTTTGGTGAAACCTTTACCTGGGGCAAATTGGTAGGTCTAATATTTATTATTGGTGGATTAATTATTTCGGTAAAATATTAGAAAACATCAGAAAAACTAACTATTTTCAATAAAAACATAAAATATGGATAAACTCCAAAAATATATTGAAAAAAGAAAAAATCTGCTTTGGTACACGCCGGAAGGACAAAAACAACATATTAGTCACGAATTATTGGTAGAAACTATATTCAATTATGGTACCATAGCTGATGTAAAAGAGCTTTTTTCGGTAATGGGTATTAAAAATGTTGCTGCTGTTTTTGACAATCTGAAGGAACGAAAAAAGCAGAATTTATATCCCGAGATATATAACTTTTTCGATTTATTATTAAAACGTTATGCACCTTCAGATACTCAACACTGACCAAATAAATCTGTTACCACTCATAAAAAAGTTTAAACGAGAATTTTATTTGGCAGGAGGAACAGCTATAGCTTTGCATATTGGCCATCGTAGGTCAATTGATTTCGATTTATTTAAACCATCGCAATTAAATATTCCACGCATCCTTCAAAAAATAAATGCCGAAAGTGTACCTTTTGTTATTACCCGCCGTGTATCAGAACAACTCAATCTTATCATAAACAATGTAAAAATTACATTTTATCAATACCCGTTCCCCATATCAACCCCCTGTAGGGTTAACGATGTCATAAAATTACCGGATTTACTGTCGCTGGCAGCCATGAAGGCTTATGCACTTGGGCGCAGGTCGAAATGGAAAGATTATGTTGATTTATTCTTTATCTTAAAAAAATATTATTCAATAGAGGATATTAGCCAACGAGCATCAGATATTTATGGCGGCCTTTTCTCTGAAAAGCAATTCCGCTCGCAACTTTGCTATTTCACCGATATTGACTATACCGAGGCTGTGGAGTATTTAACAACAACCATACCGCCCGAAGAAATTCGTTTGTTTTTACAGGAAAAGGCGTTGGATATTTTATAGTATAGTTACATTTCAATGCTCTTATATATGAGTTTAAGTTTTGAAAAGGATTTTGTGTTAAGTTTATGGCTGTTTGGCGAAACTTTTACCTGGGGCAAATTGGTAGGTTTATTACTAATAACAGCAAAAATTATTGCAACCGTTAAATTATGAATTCAACTTCTTTATCTATAGTTATACCGCTTTACAAGTGCAGCAAAGCAATAAATGAATTAACCCAACGGTTAATAACGGCGGTTGAACCTGTTTTTAATGATTTCGAAATAATATATATAAACGACTCCAGCCCTGAACCCGATTGGGATGTGGTTGTTAGTGAAGCCAAAAATGACCCAAGGGTCAAAGGATTGAATTTGTCACGCAATTTTGGTCAGCACTACGCCATAACAGCAGGTTTACACTACTCCATATGTGATTGGGTGGTTGTTATGGATGGTGATTTGCAAGATCAGCCCGAAGAAATTAAACACCTGTATAATAAAGCACTGGAAGGTTATGAAATAGTCCTTGCCAAAAGAATTGAGCGGCAACACGGTATTTTTAAAAGGCTAAGTTCAAAATTGTTTTACATGGCACTGGCCTACCTAACCCATACCGAACAGAATGCCGAAGTTGCCAATTTTGGTATTTATCATCGTAAAGTTATAAATGCTATTATCGCAATGAAGGACAATACGCGATACTTCCCAACAATGGTAAGGTGGGTAGGTTTTAAAAGAACAGAGTTTCCGGTGCAACATGCACCCCGCAGGGATGGAAAAAGTGGGTATAACCTGAAGGCTTTATTGAATTTAGCGTTAAATGCTATATTATCATTCTCCGACAAACCGTTAAGGCTAACAGTTAAATTAGGCATATTTATTTCCGGATTGTCATTTACATTTGCAGCAATAACAATGTTCAGGGCACTTACCGGCAAAATATCAGTTACCGGTTACAGCAGTTTAATTATTTCAATTTGGTTTTTATCAGGTATCATAATAACCCTTATTGGTATGCTTGGTTTATATATAGGTAGAATTTTTGACCAGGTGAAAAACAGACCGGTTTTTATTGTTTCCGATAAAATAAATATTGGTCATGATTGAATACCTGGACTGGGACAGCCGGTTTTTTAAAATTAAAATAGGAAAAACCGCTACCAAAGAACTTACTGAGTTACAATTAAATGAAATATACTCCCAAAAATCAAACTGCGGTTATGATTTGGTTTATTTATTCTGCAAAAATGTACATCCGGAAATTGAAGCCTCCATTTTTAAAAACAATGGGGCGCTTGTTGATTTAAAAGTAACCTATTCCAGAATTATTAATAAAAAACAAATTATAGCTCTTCCGGAAATTGAAACTTATAAGGGCCCGTTATCAAGTGAACTTTTAAACCTTGTTTTAGCCAGTGGCCATAAAAGCCGGTTTAAAAAAGACCCCATCCTTACGCGCAACTTTGAAAAACTCTACACTCAATGGATTAAAAACTACATGGATGGTAATTTGGCCAAATCTATTCTGGTTCACAAAACAGATAATAGTATAACCGGTTTTGTAACTCTTGATAGCTTCAATGGCATAGGCAAAATTGGCTTAATTGCAGTTGATGAAAATACAAGGGGTAAAGGCATTGGTCGCCAATTGCTTCAGGCGGCCGAAAACTGGTACATTTCAAATAATATTGAGCAATGTAAAGTGGTTACCCAGCTTGATAATGTAGAAGCGTGCAAATTATATGAGAAATTTAACTACTCAATTGAAAGTATTGATAGAATTTACCACATATAAAAAAGTTACTAATTATTGATATTTTAACAACACAATGCAATTTTTTAAAAAACACAACCTTCAATTAATAAGTTTGCTGGTTCTGGCCCTTTCTGCAACAATTTTATACAGATGCTATGAAACATCTGATATAATTCTACATATCCGATTTGCCAAAGAGTACATAAATAATGGAATTTTACCTCCAAATTTTTTTTATTACTGGTTAATATCGGTTTTGGCTTTTAAAAACATTGCTTACCTAATGTATTCAAGTGTTATAGCCCTTACAATTTTTGTATTCCTTAAATTTTATGTTATAAGGTTTGTATTACATGATTTATTAGCAAAAAAGGACGAGTTATTCACAAACCTCATTTCTTTTGCGCTAATATTTATAACTTCTATATATATTCCTCAATTATTTTTAAAAAGAATATACCTGGGTTCATTTCCTTCAACAATATGGTTAAACTCAACTACAATTGCCGTTGTTCCTTTTGCTTTATTACTTTTCTGGATAACAATAAAACAAATAAATAAATTTAAATGGTCCAGGTTTGTTATCATCCTTATTTTAATTTTAATTAACCTGATAATAAAACCAAGTTTTATTTTTGTTTATGTAGTTGCATTACCACTAACATTTATTATTACAAAAGGATTTTCAGGGGATTTGTTTAAACAGTTATTACCCGTAATATTTTCACTGGTATTTTTGTACATTCAGAAAATAATGGTTTATGACACACCAGGGATTTACAGAGAATCATCGATAGAAATCAGCTTTATGCTGGCCTACAAATTATGGCACGAATTTGGAATGACCACACTTATTCTGTTTTTTATATCTTCAATTATAACCAGCCTGGCTTTCCCAATTTATGTATTATATAAAAAGGGTATCCGCAAAAATGATATCCATCTTATTTTTTCATGGATATCAACCGTTTCGGCTTTTTTGATTTTTATATTTATTTCAGAGACCGGCTACCGAACTAAGCATGGTAATTTTTCATGGCAGATTTTTATCTCGGTATTTATTCTCTTTGTTGTTTCTGCTGCAACTTCATACAAGGAGCTTACATCTTTATCATGGAAACCCAATAAATATCAAATACTTTTGGGCTTACATTTATTCTTTGGATTAATGTACGGGTTTAAAATAATTATTTTATCATAGTATATGGTTTTAAATCATTGGTGTCCGGTTAAATTTTTTGCATCTATAAAAATATGCTTAAGTATAAGGAAACTGGTAGATTTTGTTTTCCTGGGGCTTGCTATTCGCCTCAGAGAATTTCCGATAAGAAAATCAAATTAATTTCCGTTAATAAATCCGGACTGTTTGAGCGAAGTGAGTTTCCGGATTCTAGGATATTAATTTGATTTATAGAGAATTCTATGCAGCGACGGCTTTTTTTGCTTACTTTTTTTGCTGTAGTGGAGCGAAGCGGACCATTAATACCATTTTAAGAAAAACACTAATGAATAAAAAAAAAAAGCCCGTGCGGCTTGAGCACATAAGAGATATTGGATGTTTTACCGGACAATAGTGGTTTTAAATAATCAGAAATGAGACTGTTTTTAAAAAGAATGGTGTTAACTACCTGGCTTGTATTAACGCCATGGTTACTTCTGATATTTATATCAAACATTATTATGAAGGACTCCTTCATAAATTTAACTCCAATTTGGAGCGATGAACTGGTTTATTGGCATGAGGCTTACTCTTTTATTGTTAAAGGATTAAACCATGGTTATTATACTTTCAATGAACTTACACCCCATTTATTTTCATTCGGCACCCATGGTTTCGGGACTGCCACAATTTACTTTTTAATAGCAGGAATTATAGGCTGGGGTTATAATTCAATTGTATTGGCCAACACTATTATTATGTCACTTTCATTTTTAATAATTAGTATTTGGACTAATACCTCGGTAAAAAA
Source organism: Marinilabiliaceae bacterium (assembly GCA_037439945.1). Lineage (GTDB taxonomy): Bacteria > Bacteroidota > Bacteroidia > Bacteroidales > Marinilabiliaceae > CALEUX01. The sequence continues at coordinate 1,392 of JBBIVA010000091.1, read as the reverse complement.
AACAATTTATATTTTTCTGCTCTACATATTTTATACACCCCTGGTTTTGTATGCAACAACATCTATGTCAGAATTAATGCAACATGCATTTCTTATAATCTACTTTTTGTTACTTCTTGTTTATTACCAAAAGAAAGAAAACAGAAACCTGGTTTTAGTTGGTTTAATACTCTTTTGTACTGCACTGTCATTTATCAGGATTATCAACATTATTTTGTTCCTTCCGGTAATTTATATCAAACTTAAAGGATTGGTGTTTAATAAAAAGGGGTTAATCTATTTAATCTTATGGATAGCTTTTTCTTTAATATTGTTTAAAATAAACTCACTGTTTACTTCTCCTTATCCCTGGTCCTTTTTATATAAACTTAACAATACAAGCGGAATAATCGATTCAATAACTTTTTTATTAAAGCATATAATAAAAAATAGTGTAAAGTTTATTTACCCGTTTTCGGGTGATATAATCCAAGTTTTGCAGCGTTATTTTTTCCTGTTTGTTTGTGCCTATTACATATACAAATCAAAAATATTTCAGACCAAATTTAAAGCACCTGATATTAGTTATCTGGTTTTGTCAATTATATTGTCAGGATTCATGACTATAAATATAATAGCGTATGATATAAATAGTTGGAGAGACTACAGAGTGCTTTCTCCTGTCCTTTTTGGAAGCATTATTTTTCTGTTACTTCAGAACAAATTTTTTTTACCAAAGATTTCAATTGCCATAAACATCATCTTTTTATTGATTATCACATTTAATCCGGGTGTAAAAGGCCTTTTTTTTAACACTCAACGTTATGATGTTGTTAAAGAACTACCATTAATGAAAAAAGTTGTTTATACCAACAACTTCATATCCAAATTCGAAAACACAATGGTTGTAAATAGGTTTGATAAAAATATATTTCTAAATACTCCGCCCGGAATTGGGATTACATATACTAAGGAGTTTACAGATAATTTTCAGTCTTATTATTTATTAACCGATAAATTTTATGAACTTCCAAATTATGATTTAATTGAAAACGATAATAATTTATTTTTGTATAAAAAAAAGGAACATTAAAAGGTTTGTACATAATGACATACTAAAAAAAACATCAGTAAAGGCATATTAATAAATTCACGTAAACCATAACACAACAAAAATTGTTTTATCATTAATTGTAACACAAACCATTAACCTTAAGTAAATTAATATTAACTACAATATGATCACATTTAATAAACCATATATCACCGGTAAAGAAGTACACCACAATTACGGTGCGCTAGCCACTGGCCACATAAGCGGCAACGGTAAATTTAATAATCTTCGTTATTGAAATATCTTAAATTAACGTGAGTTCGATTTAAGCAGCTTTTACAATAGCCATATTTTCAACA
>JBBIVA010000090.1:0-15660 GCA_037439945.1 Marinilabiliaceae bacterium | reverse complement strand
ATTTGTAAGCATTTCTGATTACAAATTTTTAGTTTTTCTTTAGCGGTTTGTCAAATTAAAAGTCATTTAATCAACAATTTAAAACTGTTAGTTTATAATGACGGTCATTAGAAAAAATGGCTAAAGACAAATTTGGGTTAAAATATAAGTAAGAAATAGTTTCAGTGATTACTTAGCTAAATTAACAGGTAATCATGACAAGGCAATAGGGCTTAATTTTTAAAAAATCTACTGATGACAAAGAATAATGAATATATGAATCCATATCTGGCAGGTGTTTTACTCGGGTTTGTTTTGCTTACAACCCTTTATATTACCGGCCGTGGACTTGGGGCAAGCGGTGCCGTAAAAAGTGTTGCCGTAACAACAGTTAAAGCAGTGGCCCCCGAACATTATGAAACAACAGGTTTTTACCAGGACTATGCAGCTGAACACCCTGGAGGCACAATGAAGTCATGGTTGGTATTTGAAGTCCTGGGTGTTTTTATTGGGGCGTTTATTTCCGGAGTTTTATCAGACCGTATTGGGCTAAAGCTTGAGAAAGGCCCCGGAGTTAGAAATGCAACCCGTATTGGTGCAGCCGTTTTGGGTGGAGCCCTGTTTGGTTTCGGAAGCCAGTTGGGGCGTGGATGCACAAGTGGTGCTGCGTTAAGTGGCATGGCAGTTATGTCAATGGGTGGAATTATTACCATGCTTGCAATTTTTGGTTCTGCCTACTCACTTGCATGGTTTTTCAGGAAACTGTGGATTAAGTAATAAGTTTAAGAAACGGAATTTGCATACGAATATAAAAAGATAAAAAATGGGACCACTAGTACCGGATATAATCAGTAACGAATTTAATTATCTTATAGCCCTTATTATGGGCATTGGGTTTGGATTTGCCCTTGAACAGGCAGGTTTTTCAAGTACACGAAAGTTGGTAGGACTGTTTTATGGTTATGATTTTACCGTTTTAAAGGTTTTTTTTACTGCAGGAGTTACAGCAATGATCGGGATTTTACTCTTGTCACACTTCGGGTTGCTTAATGTTGATCTTTTATTTATTAATCCAATGTTTGTTAAATCTGCAATTATTGGTGGTGTAATAATGGGGGCTGGTTTTATTATTGGAGGGTTTTGCCCCGGAACAAGTGCTGCAGCTGCAGCAGTTGGAAAAGTTGATGCAATGGCATTTATTGGCGGGTCATTATTGGGGATACTTGCGTTTACCGAGAGTTTTCCTCTTCTTGAAGAGTTGTACACTGCATCGGGTATGGGACAGGTGGTTTTGCCTGATATAATGGGGGTTTCACGTAATTTATTTGCAATTTTATTAACTGCAGTTGCTATAGGGGCCTTTATTTTTACTTCTAAAATACAGGAAAAAGTTACAGGTACAAAAGGAGAATGGTCAGGAAAAAGTATTAAAAAAATGGCCTTGTATTTTTCAATACCCTTTATTGTAATTGTACTGATTGTTCTAACTCCATCGCGTGATGAATATGTAATGAAACAGATAAACTCAAGACTTTTGTCAGGGGAGTGCCAGCCAAAAATGATAGACTCTGATAAACTGGCTTTTGAGATTATTAATAACTATTACAACTATAATATTATTGATGTAAGGCCTGCTGCCGAGTTCGACTCCTTTCATATAGCCACAGCAATTAATATACCTTTAAAGGAGTTGGCAAATCCCGAATACAGAAGTTTTATAAATCAAAGAATTAAAACCAATGTGTTTTATGCGGGAACCCAGGATGATGCTAAAAGGGCCTGCATGGTAGCTATATTTCATGGTAATTCTGAAGGGGTTGCATTGAAAGAAACAGCCAATGAATTCAGAAAATTATTTTATGAAGTGGGGCCGTTAGATGTTGAACCGTCCAGGAAAGAACTGACCCTTAAGTTGTTTCGCGAGCAGGCCGCGCGTAAAATGATTGAAATTAAAGAGTCAGTTTCAAACCTGGCAAAACCTGTTGAAAAGAAAGCAAGAGTGGTTCAGGGTGGTTGCAGTTAACGTGCCATATTCCCTCTTGAAAGGGAAAACCAAATGCCAACAAAACTTATTATAGCGAAAACTGTAAACGCCAGTGACATGCTTTTTATGAAAACTTCTCCCTGTACATCAGATACCTGTAAGGAACCAAAGAAAAACGCAAAGAAAAGAGTAACTATTGTCATACTAACCATCTGTCCAACAACCCGCATGGTTGCTGATATGCCCGAGGCAATGCCAAATTGATGTTTTTCAACTGAACTCATTATGGTATTCATGTTTGGCGACGAAAACAGGGCAAATCCTATGCCCATTAATATTAGTAAGGAAATTATGAAGTTAATAGGGGTATTGCCTGATAAAAATGAAAAAGCCAGCAAACCTGAACTACATAATGCCATACCGGCAGTTGCCAGGTAACGTGGCTGAATTTTATCTGAAAGCCGGCCGGCAAGGGGAGAAATAACAGCCATTACCAATGGTTGAACCAACAAAATAAAACCTGCTTCCTGGGGTGAAAGTTGTTTTATTTTTTGAAGATAAAGACTCAAAAGTATTACTACTGCAAATGTGGCGCTATAGTTTATCAGGGCTGCAATATTTGAAAAGGCAAACAATCTGTTTTTTGTTAAAAGCCGGGTGTTAATTACAGGATATCTTGATTTGGTTTCAACAATAAAAAACAGAAATATTAGAAAAGCTCCCGATAAAATTAATATCCAGCCTGTTACTTCAGGGATGACTGACGAACCGATTATTAAAAGAATAAGTGAAACCGCATAAATAAATGAGCCTTTTAAATTTATTTTTTTTGATTCGTTTGTTGGCTGGTCTTTTCCCAAATAAAGAAAAGTTACTATTGTCCCTAATAATCCCAGAAAAGACGAGATGAAAAATATTGACCTCCATCCGAATTGTTGAGTTAATATACCTCCCAAAAATGGGCCCATAGCAAGGCCTAAATAAACAGATGCTACAGAAATACCAAGTACCCTGCCCCGCTGGGCCGATGGAAACATTGATACCAAAATTGCCGGTCCGGTACTCATTGTCATGGCCCCGCCAATTCCCTGAATAAACCTTGAGAATATTAAAAACCAGCCCGAGGGTGAAATTCCGCACAAAAAGGTTGCTGATGTAAATACCAAAACTCCATATGTAAAAACCTTTTTTATACCTGTAATATCGGCAATTCTGCCAAGTGGCAGCAGTAAAATTGCAGTAGAAAGAAGAAAGGCAGTTATAACCCAGCTCAATGATACTGCTCCCATGCTAAAAGCTTTTTCGATAGATGGCAGTGCTATATTAACCGATGAAATTAAGAAAGGGCCCATAAATGAGGTGATTGCAACTATACCGAGTACCGATTTTTGCTTTTTATCCCAAATCATAAATTTTTATTAACCCATATTTTAAACTGAAGTTGAAGATAACATCAATTTGGCTGTTTTCAATAAAATATGGAGCCCGGACTATTCTATTTTTTTTATGTTTTTTGATAAAAAGCTATTCCCCAATATATTTTACTTCTAATTTCTCTGTTTAATTTTACGGGGCGATGTATCAGGTTTGTATATTTTAAAATTCCCTGAAAGGTGAAGGTAGTTCATAAAGTACAGCAATCCGTCATAATACCTGTATTTTCCTGATGGTATTGGTGTATTGAAAAAATCATCAATAAATTTCCATGCCATTGGATCATCACTTGCCATAGCGCCTGCAGCATTACACGAAACCAGCCCGGGGGAGTGGTCTGAGCCTAACCGGATACCCGATAATGTATATTGATTACCGTAAGAATTAATACCTTCTGAATTAAAGAATGAATGAACCCGTTTTACCAGTTCAACCTGGTTCTTGTTGGGCTTAAACCAGGCATAATCCATGGCAATATTCATAATACACCGCCATGCATCAAACCGAAAGTCTGCATGGTTACCAACGGCTTTTGGAGTTCCGTCAAAGTTTGCATAATCAGGCATTAATCCTGTTTGATGGTGGGCAAATTTCTGAAACATTTCACGGCTTTTGATAGCGGCTTGCCCCCAGAATTCACGGTTTTCGTTAGCCCATAAGCTCCACAAATAATAAAATGCAGGTAAATGATATGAGGGGTCTGTGTAATTTGCAGCATTTGAATAGGGAACAAAAACAACTTGTTTATGCACCGCACTGAATAAATTCTTAACAGGTTCCGGAGAGTCATCTTTTTTGTTCATTGTAAGTTTGAGGATATCATTGGCTTCCTTCCAGTAATTAAAAATTCCTTCGCCATTACCCCAACGGTGTGCTGCAAACATTAAAGCCATCACAAAATATTCTTCACCATCTGATGCTGTATTAGGGTCTATAATTGAACCATTTTTATTTAACTGCCAAGCAAAATACCCTTCCCTTGAACCTGTTTTATGCTGCATATAAGTTTTAGTCCATTTCCACAATCTGTTAAATTCATCCTTTTTATCCATCTGAACACAAATCATCATTCCATACGACATCCCTTCAGAACGCACATCATCATTTCCGGTGTCCAGAATATAAGCTTCATCGGTTCCAACAGGATAATAAACTGCCTGCTGTACAGGATTGCCATAAAACAGTTGGTTCCAGATTTTTTCCATTTTTAGGTTTACTTCCTCCTTTTTGTAACCGGCCTCCACAAACATATTACGGTAACTATTACTGTAATAGGCCCCTTTTGCAGGAATTTTCGGATTTCCCCTTTCACTCTTTTCAGCAAATAAATTTGATGGTGTTGGTATATGCTCATAACAATCATCATATTGGTTATTTAGCGCAATATTTCCCTTTAGCCTTGTGGCTTTAAATAGCTGGGAGAATGGTTTAATATAAACAATGATGAGCAATGAAATTAATATCAGCAATTTAATTTTCATGGGGTTTTGCTTTGATTAAGGTGAGTTAAAAATTATGGGAACCTGAAATTAAAAGTATAAACTTTTTGTAAAATTAAAATTTATGTTTTTAAATAATTACTATGCTTATTATGGTGTAAATAATTATTTTGAAGCCAAAATTGGTTCATTTTATATACTAGAAAAAACAATTGAGAATAGGTGAAGCCATAGTTAATATAGCTTTTTGCACTATTCTCAATTGAAACCGGCAGGGATTTACCAATTTCCCCCACCATCAATGGTTTTAATGGTTCCATCAGGGTTGTATTCAAGTTCAACCACTTTTATACTTCTTAGCCAGGTTTTTCCACCTGAGGGTACACTGTCATGGTAGAACAGGTACCATTTACCTTTAAACTCACAAATTGAGTGGTGAGTTGTCCATCCTACAACCGGAGTAAGTATAACACCTTTGTATGTAAATGGACCATAAGGATTATCGCCGGTGGCATAACAGAGTTTATGCGTATTGCCTGTTGAATATGAGAAATAGTATTTACCGTTGTATTTATGCATCCATGGGCCTTCGAAATATCTGCGTTCGTGGTCGCCAGCTTTTAAAGGTTTGCCATTTTCATCAATAATCAACACATTTTTGGGTTCCTCGGCAAATTCAAGCATATCATCGCTTAGTAATGCTACTTTTGCACATAGCGCCGGTTCAGAATCCTCAGGTTCGTGGCCACACTCAATTGCTTTATTGTTGCGATAACGCTGGAGCTGTCCACCCCACAAGCCACCAAAATAAATATAGTACTTATTGTTTCCATCTTCCAAAACGGCAGGGTCGATACTATGACTGCCTTTAATAGGGTCAGGCTGGGGAACGAATGGACCTTCAGGCTTATCACTAACAGCTACTCCAATGCGGAAAATATCGCATTTATCTTTTAAAGGAAAATAGAGATAATATTTGCCGTTTTTATTGGCCACATCGGGAGCCCATAATTGGCGACCCGCCCAGGGAATGTTTTTAAGGTCAAGAACAACACCATGGTTGGTCACCTCACCGTTTACATCATCCATTGAAAAAACATGGTAGTCACGCATGTCAAAATGGTCGCCGTTATCATTTTCAGGTATCCCCGACTCAATATCATGTGAAGGATAAATATAAATCCGGCCATTGAAAACATGCGCCGAGGGATCGGCAGTGTATAAATTGTCAACTAAATATCTTGGTTTTTTCATATGTAAATATTTTTTAATATAAGGCCGGATTACCTGTCCCGATAAATCGGGGGAACTCGCATGATGAATTCCCATCCGTATTTGGGTTTAACGAACCATGCTCGTTTAATACTTTTTTTTGCAATTTTTATAAATTTGACCGTTTTAACACCGGCCAAATTTATAAAGGTTAGGTACCAGGTTTCTATTTTTTTGCCAATTCAATTATCCGGTTAACTGCATCTTTAGGCTGATAAGCCCTGTCGAACAGCAAGGGATAATCTTTACGGCCTCTAATTGGCCAATAATTTCTCCACGATTGAGCATCGTGCACACCCCATAAAGTAACCCTGTCAATTTTATCATGGTGTTTTAAAAACAATTCAAAAAAACCAGCATAACGATTGTTAAGGGCATCAGATACAGAATCAGGCAGATTTTCAGGATACGGATTATACTCGGCAGCCAACTCAAAATTTAATGAGATATCAGCTGTTGTTTGCTCTGTTGGCCATGGAATTACAGTTATATCCATTTCGGTAATCATAATTTTTAGGCCCAGGCTTGAATATTTAATAATTGCCTCTTCCATAAGGTCAACCGTTGGAGAATTCATATTTACATGTGCCTGAAGGCCAACTCCATCAATTTTAACCCCTTTATTAATTAATTCATTCAACATATTATAAATACCGTCCCTTTTTTCAGGTATCCACTCGTTGTAATCGTTATAATAAAGTTCAGCGTTAGGGTCGGCTTCACGGGCAAATTCAAAAGCCAACTGAATGTATTCAGGGCCAATAATGTTATACCATTTGGTTTCGCGCATTTGGCCATTGTCAGTAATGGCTTCGTTGACAACCTCCCAGCCATGTACTCTTCCCTTGTACCTTCCAACAACTGTGTGGATGTGATTTCGCATGCGTTCAATGAGTTCATCACGCGATACATCATTCCCGTTATCATTGGTAAAGGCCCATTTTGCTGCCTGTGAGTGCCATATTAGTGTATGTCCTATAATTTTCATCCCATTTTTTTCGCCAAATGCAACAAATGCATCGGCCTCTTCGAAATTAAATACCCCTTTTTCAGGTTGAAGATTTTCCATTTTCATGCAATTTTCTGCAACAATGGAGTTGAATTGTTTTTTTACAATTTCAACAGCCTGTGAATCCTGACCGGTTATTTGAGCTGTATTTAAAGCTGCACCAATGTAAAACTTATTTTTAAGTGCAGATTTAAGTGGTTCAACTTCTTTGGCCGGTTGTTTACAATTTGAAAATCCAAATACCAGTAATACAGCGGCTGTTAAAATTTGATGGCTTAATTTTGTTTTCATTTTTCAAGTTTAAATTGTAACATCGTTTATAATGAATAAAATTCCTTATTGATTATTACTTTCTCCTCTTCTAAGCAATAATTCACTTTCAATCAGTTTTTCCTTTTTCTTGTCAATTTCATAAAAGAAAAGACTAACTACACCAACAAAGAAGGTTATTGTTGGGAATACGCTCATTGATAATAATATACCATTTACAGTTACATCGGATTGTGTGGTTAATTGTTCATTATAACCAAAAATTGCCAGTATTGCCGCAACTAAAGCCCCGCCTATACTAAGCCCGGCCTTTAATCCAAAAATCATTGCCGAAAATATAATGGCTGTTGCACGGCGGTTATTTTTCCATTCTGAGAAGTCTGCAACATCGGCAATCATTGCCCAAAGAAGGGGTATGGTTAATCCATAAAAGAACCCGTGAAGTATTTGGGTAATGAAAACCAAACCAATTGAGTTTGCTGATATAAAGTAGAACATTAATTGACAAACTGCTGATATAAACAGGGTTATCCCAAAAACATCCCTTTTGCCGTATTTATCTGCCAGCCACTTTGAAAGTGTAATGCCAATTATCATAAAAATTATTCCCGAAGCGTTAAATAAACTAAATGCCGATGTTGGTGCATCCTCAGGCCAATGAAATCCGGCTAAGCCCATACCAGTAAGCATATTGTTTAAGCCATCAATAAAACCATTAAACCCAATATTGCTCAGGAAAGCAGCTAATTGTGGCTCATTAAGATAGTTTTCGAAATAGTAAACATAAGTACCACCTTTAAGTGCCAGGGTAATAAAAATAAATACTGTTAAAACTAGCATGGCAATCCATGGTTTGTTTTTTACCAAATCAGCCATGTCTTGTTTAATGGTTGATTTTTGCTCGGGTTTTGGAATTATTCTTTCCTTGGTTGTAAGAAAAGTAATAATAAAGAAAACAACTCCTACGCCTGCGAAAATTCCCATTACATTTTCAAATCCAACAGTTTTGTCGCCCTCACCTAAAATAATAACCAATGGTAATAATAATGCCTGAACTATAAACTGGGCAATCATAACTGCCAAAAACCTGTATGATGAAATACTGTTACGCTCGGCCATATCCCCCGTCATTACACCGCTTAATGCAGCATAGGGTAAGTTATTGGCCGAATAAACCAAAACTAATAAAATGTATGTGATAAAGGCATACATTATTTTTCCCGTGGCGCTAAAATTTGGCGTACTGAAAGCCAATAAAGCCATAATACCAAATGGAACTGCTGTCCATAATATCCATGGGCGGAACTTCCCCCACCTGGTATTTGTACGGTCAGCAATTATTCCCATAACGGGGTTAAAAAAGGCTCCAATCATTCCACCTGCAAATATAATTGCCGATGCGGATGCAGGTGGGATTTTATATACATCGGTGTAGAAGAATGCCAAAAAAGTCATCAGGGTTTGGAAAATCAGGTTGGCGGCAAGGTCCCCCAGGCTATAACCTATTTTTTCGATGACAGAGATTTTCTGAGATGTTTTGTTCATAATTTCTGGTATTAACCGTTATGGAATTTAATTTATTAATCGGTTGTGTTTTGTTCTGTTCTGGTTTTCCGGGTGAATTAATTCATTAACCTTTTTTTATCATAATTATTGTACCGGATTATAAACTGATGTTTATTTATACAAGTTTAGCAAAGATATTTTATTTCTGGATTTTGATGTATAAAAGCGGGAGTAAATTTTTTGCAATAATTCGTAAATTTTAACTACTGTTATTAATGGGGCTATAATTATTATTACCATATAAGACATTATAAGTGTAGGTTTAAACCTTTTTTAATTGTTTCTTCAGTATCATTAAACTCTTTTCCACAATTGCTGCAAAACCCGGCATTAATTTTATCATGGTTTCCACATGCATTACTATCCTTTGTGTCTATAGATTTTTTTTTTTGACAGATCAACAGTAATGTTCTCGGTTGGTACAGCAATAATTGCATATCCTTTTATCTTTGAAACAGATGAAAGCGTTTTTTCCGAAACTGTAACAGGTACAACATCTCCATAACCGGCTGTAGTTATTGTAACAATTGCCCAATAAATGCTTTGCGGTTTGCTTGTGTAACCACTCTGGATTTGCTCACCAACAAACATAAGTGTTCCTTACAGAACTATTATGGAGACAACAGAAATCAGAAAAACCTCAATTTTATATGAACTTGCCTTGAGTTCCCGGATTAAAACCAACGCTCCCTGCGAAAAGCAGACCAATTTAAGTATTCTGAAAACCCTGGTATGTCTGATAAATCCTTATTACTAAAAGTTAATGGTAGCCAGGCATAATTAAACTCAAATAAGTTGGTAATATTTATAACAGGTCAATTATTCCCCAACTGCTGAAAATGTACGAAGATGGTTTTGGAGAACTCCGGATTCTAAGGATATATTGAATTGAAAAAAATTATAGTAAACACATATTCAATAGTGTGTAATTCATCTAAATAACTGTGCCTGTTTCGGGGTTACTTTCAATTATAACTTTTGCAACATTAAACAAAATAAGGCACAGAAGTATTACATCAAATAAGCCCCATGCACGTCAGTCGGTTTCAAAAAGAATATTATACAGTTTTCTGCGCATAGTTCTTTTTTCTGTTAAAAATAAGAAAAAAAGCCTGCCGGTTAAATTATCGAGCAGGCTTTTAATATGTGCATTATGGTTTTATTTCTTTAAGACTGCTATGCTTTCACGTAAAATAGCAAGTTTTGATTCGGCATCTGACCTTTTTTGGTTTTCAAGTTGAACAATTTTTTCGGGAGCGCTGCTCATAAACCTTTCGTTGTTTATTTTCTTCATCACCTGTTCCAAAAAGCCTTCAGTATATTTTAGTTCGGCATAAAGTTTTTCCAACTCTTCATCAATGTTTATCTCTTTATTTAGAGGAACAAAAAATTCTGATGTTTTTACAAAAAATGAAACGGCGCCTTCCACCTTTTCATTAACACTTTCTATACTTTTTAGGGTGGCCATTTTAATAAGAACAGGGTTAAACTCAGAGTGAAACCCATCATTACCCGCAATTACTTTAAGTGTTAATTCCTCCCTGAATGGAATATTTCTGTCTTTTCGTAAATTCCTTAGGTAGGTAATTGTTTCCTTAACTGTTTCAACCTGATTAATTAACAAGTTGTTGTAAGGTTTTGAGTTGGGAAGGGATGATACCATTAGGCTTTCCCCATCTTTACGATTTTTCAGTTGATGCCATATTTCCTCGGTAATAAATGGCATAAAAGGGTGTAAAAGCCGCATAAGGTCATCCAAAAATTCAATAGTTGAGTTGTAGGTTTTTACATCTACCGGTTGCTGATAACCTGGCTTAATCATTTCGAGGTACCAAGATGAGAATTCGTCCCAAAAAAGAGTATAAACCGACATCAGTGCATCTGAAATTCTATATTTATCGAAATGTTCGTTAATGGTCTCAATTTCTTTTTGAATTCTTTGGGAGAACCATTTTACACTTATTGCCGAACTTTCGGGTTGTTCAATATTGTTATCTACATTCCATGATTTTATCAGGCGGAATGCATTCCAAATTTTATTGGCGAAGTTTCTTCCCTGTTCTGTCAGGCTCTCATCAAAAAGAATATCATTACCTGCCGGAGAACACAATAACATGCCCACTCTTACACCATCGGCACCGTATTTTTCAATTAAATCTAGAGGATCGGGCGAATTGCCCAGTGATTTGGACATTTTCCGACGTTGTTTGTCACGAACTATTCCGGTAAAATAAACATTTTTGAATGGGTAAGTACCTCTATATTCGTAACCGGCAATAATCATTCGCGCTACCCAGAAAAAAATTATTTCAGGAGCTGTAACCAGGTCATTTGTAGGATAATAATAATCAATTTCATTTTTCTCAGGATTAAATCCGTCAAAAACCGAAATTGGCCATAACCATGATGATGCCCAAGTGTCAAGAACATCTTCATCTTGTTTTAAATCATTAATAGTTAAGTTTTTGTTTCCACTCACCTTAATTGCTTCAATTACGGCTTCTTTTTCATTTTCGGCTACAACAAATGAGCCGTCGGCAAGGTAATAAACCGGAATACGATGACCCCACCAAAGCTGACGTGATATACACCAATCTTTAACATTTTCCATCCAATGGCGGTAAAGATTTTTAAATTTGGCCGGATGAAACTGAATTTCATCATTCATAACGGCATCAAGGGCCGGTTTGGCCAACGCGGTCATTTTTAGAAACCATTGGGCGCTAAGCTTTGGTTCAATTGGCACATCTGTACGTTCTGAAAAACCAACTTTATTAATGTAATCCTCAACTTTTACAAGATTGCCTGATTCTTCCAGCGATTTTACGATTTTTTCACGCACAACAAAACGGTCCTCACCAATAAACAAAGTTGCTTCTTCGCTTAAAGTGCCATCATCATTAAATATATCGATGCTTTCAAGGTTATGGCGCATTCCTATACCATAATCGTTTATATCATGGGCAGGGGTAATTTTTAAACATCCTGTGCCAAATTCCATATCAACATAATCGTCCTGTATTACCGGAATTGACCTGTTAATTAAAGGAACCAGTACACGTTTCCCATTTAAGTTACCGAACCGTTGATCAGACGGATTTACACAAACTGCTGTATCGCCCAAAATTGTTTCAGGGCGTGTTGTAGCTATAGTAACAAATTCACTTGTAGTTCCTTCAACTTTATATCTTATATAGTATAATTTCGATTTTAACTCCTTATAAATAACTTCCTCATCTGAAACTGCGGTTTTGGCTTTTGGGTCCCAGTTTACCATTCTAATACCACGGTAAATATATCCTTTACGGTACAGGTCAACAAACACCTTTATAACAGCTTTGCTCAGCTCTTGGTCCATCGTAAAACATGTACGGTCCCAGTCGCATGAAGCACCAAGTTTTTTTAACTGCTCTAAAATTATCCCGCCATGTTTTTCTTTCCATTCCCAGGCATGTTCCAAAAATTGTTCCCTGGTTAGTGTATCTTTTTCAATACCCTCAGACCTGAGTTTGTTAACAACCTTGGCCTCTGTTGCAATTGAGGCATGGTCGGTTCCGGGCACCCAGCAAGCATTTTTTCCAAGCATCCGGGCCCTGCGGACTAGAATATCTTGTATTGAGTTGTTTAGCATATGCCCCATATGTAACACCCCTGTAACATTTGGTGGCGGAATAACTACTGTATAGGGTTCGCGGCTATCAGGTGTTGACCTGAAAAAGCCTTTCTCCAACCAATAAGAATACCATTTACTTTCAGTATCTGCCGGGCTATATTTACTCGCTATTTCCATAATTTTTATTTCTGCAGTGCTTATTTTTCCTTTGTTTTAAGGAAGAATAAATAAGGTTTAAATAATTAAGCTGCAAAAATAAAAATTTTCGGTCAATATTACTGAAACTGTAAGTTGACTTTGAGTTTACCATGCAGGAATTTTAGGTAAAACATAATAAACTCAGCATAAGCTGTTTTTGTTGCGCCAATTTGTACATCACAGAATAAGCTATCACGAATTTAGCTGGATTAAAATTTAGATAAGGCAATCCTGATACCCCAATCATGATATTTACCATCGGCAAAACCGGCGTAAACTCCAATGCTTCCGGTCATAAATATGCGGCTTATACTATAACCTGTTTGAATATAGTTTCTTACTAACGGTGTATGAAGGTATCCTAAATGAAGGTTTTCATTCCATAACCTGTTGCTGAAGAAGGGTAGATTTTTGATTAACAGAAATGGCGATGAATATGTTGCACCAGCTTTAATAAACCATTCATTTGTTGAAGGGAAATAATCATCAGTTAAAAACATGTGGTTATTAGTATCACCAATAATTACAGGGATGGTTGATGATGAAAAATGTTTGAAATTTGAAAAATGAATTTGATTTGACCTTATGAACCACCCTGCATTAAAATTCCAATCAAAATTTGGCCCGAAACTGAATCGGTTCTTTTTAAAAGCCCCTATTTCGGCTAAGGTGTAATCTGCATTGGTTGAGAAGGCCTTTATCCCCTGTTCAAGTTTGGCAGTGAACGTTGGAAAATCTGAGTGGGACATAATTTTTCTCCCTTTCCGCATGTAATAATAATGCCTTGGTGTGTAATCCACATTTAATTTCATTATTAAGGCATCCTGTTTTTTTAAATTACTCTCATCGGTTTGTATATTATAAATATTATTTGCGGCATACTCCTTGTTTTTTTTCACCAACGAGAAATTGGTATTATTATTTAATGGTTCGTAGTTGTGGTAACTATTACTAATTTCTACCCTTAAACCATTTGCCAGATCAAACCCATTAGTAATGTTTATATTTTGGGTATAATAAAAACGCTGATAGTTTTGCTTGAATAACAAGGAGGATGCCATACTAACAAGTCCGCTCATGGCTAAATCCTTTTTGTAATCATTAGTGCCAAAAAAACCTGAAACTGACAACAATCCTCTTTTGCCGGGAAGGTAAGTTTGAGTTAATACAATTCTACCGTATGGTTTTTTTGCTGAAAATGCATATCCTGCAAGCATCGCCAGCCTCATTGAGTTAATTGAATCCTGCTTCCAAATAATTTCAGCATCCTGCGCATATTTCCATCCATCAACCGGGTTAAATCCCAGGTGCTTTAAACTTATCAGGCCACCGTAGGTTAACCTTACTTTGGCTGTATCTGCCGGAATGGTGGTGCCCGTTAATATTTTGCCAATTATTGAACCACTTTTTTTACCCGGTTTTGGCGTGTTGGTTGAATCAGCCACTGAATTAAGAGCCAGGAGGCTATCACGTTTTGCAAAACTGGTTTTTTCATTTGTTGTTAATGGTATTGGTCTTATATTATTCCAGAATAAAGTATCACGTTTTATTGAATCTTTTTTAATGTTGAACCTATAAGTGTTTTTTAGCTCCAGTTCAATATTGTCTGCCGGTTTTTTGTTTGATTCTTCAATTAACGTGGCAAGTTTCATCATATCTTTATTTGTTAACTCTTCTTTAGACAAGAGCTCATCCATTTGTTTTTGCTTTTTGGGTGTAAGTGGAACTTCCTGCTTTTTTATAATTTCATTTTGTATATTTTTTTGGTTTTGAGAATTTACGGCATCTCTATTTTCGTTTTGCCCGTAGTTCAGAATCAAGCTTAGGTATTTAACAGAGCCGGCATAATCAAAATCTGCCTTAACACCCAAAAAAGAAGCATCTACATCAAAATGGTGGCTTACAGGGAGCCACACATTGTTTTTTACAGGACTATATATTTGTCTTATCCTGAGTTTACCCCAAAAAGGGCTAAAGGTAAAATCCAGTGAATGTATATTCCATAGGTTTTCCACAATAAAAAGATCACCTTCAACCAGTTGCTGGCTTTTTCGTTTTGGAATAACTTTAATTTTATTAACTGTAACTTTTCCATCATCAAAAAAGCCTTCGTATCTGAAATTGTAATGCTTAAGGGCATTTTTTGATAAGGGTGAAATAATCATCCCATCCCTGGAATCATAAAAACTACTGTTTATGTAACCCATCATTGATGATTCTTCCTTACCGGGGAATGTGCTTCTTGACGCTTTAACTGTATGCATAAATGAATCGGGGGCCGTAAACTTTATAATATTAACCGATTCAGATGTATATGTTTCGCCGGGTTTTACTTTTTGGTTGTTAATCTCAAAGTTTTTTTGAATTAGCTTCGGAATTTTCTTCATTCGAAGTGACCCTTTTAAGTAAACTTCTGCTTCGTATTTTTTTGCTTGCCTTAAATGATACGGGGCACGGGCAATGGCTTTTCTCATAATCCCATAAGCAGGGTCTTCACCTGAATATATTTTTATTTCCCTTAAATTGTACTGGATAGGCAATAAAACAATATTTTGAGTTACCCAATGTCCTGATATTTTAACCTGTAATTCTTGCCGGCCAAAACCAAGGGCTTGAAAAATTATGTAATAATTTCCATTTTCAAGGTTAAATTCATAATTCCCTTCATCATTTGATGTTGTTCCTGAAGATGTCTCTTTTATATAAATGGATACTCCCGGAACAGAATTGCCAGTCTCATCTGTAATTGTTCCCCTTATGCCCTGGGCATTAATAGTTGCAGCAGCCGAAATCAACAGATAAAAGCCTGATAAGGAAAAAGAAAAAAGTTTTGGGAATTTCTTCATGGGTTAGGTTAATTGAGTAAATTCAGCAATAAACAGAGTTTTTTTGATAA
>JBBIVA010000089.1:0-15883 GCA_037439945.1 Marinilabiliaceae bacterium | reverse complement strand
ATTTCTAATGACGGTCATTAGAAAAAATGGCTAAAGACAAATTTGGGTTTAATATGACCAAAAAAATAAGCCCCGGCTGTTTTCAGACGGGGCTTTTACATTTTCATTAAACTTATGCTGGATGAATTGCTTCTGTTGGGCAAACATCAGCGCATGTACCGCAGTCGGTGCAGGTGGTTGGGTCAATTTTATAAATATCGCCTTCAGAGATAGCCTCTACCGGACACTCATCAACACAGCTACCACAAGCAATGCAGTCGTCATTAATTACGTATGCCATTTCTTTTTTTTTAATGTTTAGTTGACGCAAAATTATTCGGTTTTTTTTATTATAAAAACCATTTAGGTTGTTTTTAACTTATTTGTATGGGTTTTAAATTAGAACACCTAAATTCAGATATTGTTTTTATTATTTGGCTATTTTATTGTTATTTAGAAAACCTAAGGCAATCCATGCCATTAGTCCTGATGAAGTTTCAAGTGAGTCTTCATTGGGATTAAAACCTGAAGTATGTAGTTCTCCTGTTATCCCATTTTTTCTTTTTACACCAAAACGGTAGAATGTCGATGGGAATTGTTGGCAATAATACCCAAAATCTTCGGCTGTCATCCTTATATCCATATCTTCAACATTTCCGTATCCAAGGTAAGATACTGCAAACTGTCTGGCATTTTGGGTAATCTCTTCATTATTGAAAACCATCGGATAACCATCCTTGATATCAATTTTACATGAAACACCCATAGCCTGGGACGTATGCATAGCAATGGATTTGATTTTTTCTTTAAGTATTGGTCTCCATTCTTCACTCATTGTACGAAGTGTTCCGGATATTTCAACCTTGCCCGGAATAATATTTGTTGCTCCCTTGCCTTCAATCCTCCCAAAGGATAGAACTGTTGGAATGGTAGCTGGTACAATTCGGCTAACAACTTGTTGTAGTGCAATTATGATATGTGATGCTGCTAGCACAGTATCGTTTAGTGAGTGTGGCATGGCAGCATGGCCTCCTTTACCTTCAATTGTAAGATGTACTTCATCGCCTGATGCCATATATTTACCCATTTTAAATCCTGCTTTCCCGGTTTCCATATCCGGTAACACGTGATGGCCTATTATTAATTCAGGAGTGGGATTTTGCAATGCACCTTCATTTAACATTAATGATGCTCCACCCGGAAATTTCTCTTCTCCCGGTTGAAATATTAATAATACCACTCCGTGCCAGTGGGGTTTTATTTCAGAAAGAATTTTCGCTGATCCAAGTAGTGAAGCAGTATGAAAATCATGCCCGCAGGCATGCATAACACCTTTATTTATCGATCGGTATTCTATTTCCGAATCTTCTTCTATTGGTAATGCATCCATATCTGCACGTAAAGCTATAACCCTGCCGTTTGCAGTGCGCCCTTCAATGCGGGCAACTATACCATTTCCGGCATATCCGGTTTTATAAGGTATATTCATTTCATCCAGTTTTTTGCAAACGAAAGCTGCTGTTTTCGTTTCCTCAAAGGATAACTCAGGGTTCTGATGTAACCAGCGGCGCCAATCAATTATGTTCTGATGGTATTGCGAGGCCAGATTTAATACTTTTGATTTAAGCAATTCGTCCATTGGAATAAATAAGGAAATTCATTTAACTAATTTCCAAAAACAAAACTGAATTTGGTTAAGTAAATGTTAATAAGGTAAATTATTTTTTTAAGTGAATAAACAAATATATTATTTGGTTTCTGAATTAGCCAAAAAAATATCCTGAATTATAATAATCCTTTTAAAAACAAACCTGAAAATTATGGTAAATGTTTGATTGGAATATGTTTATTGAACTCTTTTTCAAATGTATAATTATTACCCATGAAAAAGATTTAATTAAAATAACAGTAATTTAGCAAATGGAGCTTTTATTTAATTACCAGTATTTGGAAAATGAAAATTAAACGATATTTTTTGGTTGGATAATATTTATATAATCAATTCAATAATCTTGTTTATATTATTATCTGAAAAAATTTCAAAAAACCATTCTTATACCAAGTGGTAAATTAATTAATGGATTTGGTATATGATAACAAAATGGTCGTTCCCGCGTATAAATGCAAAATTCTAAAACTTATATCTGTTAGGGTTTATAAATTTCCGAAAATTAATTTAAGATGGCATAATTTCTGTAATTTTGTTAGTTATTTTAGGTGCTGTGATACCATAATCGAAAATGGAATGATTATTTATAATTTTAATTGCGGGTTACATTAAATATTGTATTATTCAATTAAAAACTATTGGATAAATTTCTTTAATATGTGGTTTTGGTTAACCAAATATCAGTAATTCAACCTTTTAAAAAACTCATTTAGCTATTTTTTGCATTTAAGATGCACCTTTATAATATTAAAAATAAAAATTTGTAGTGATGAAGCAATTTGTTTTTGTTATTATCCTTGGGATGTTTATTGGGTTAAATGCCCAAAATGCAAAACCAGTTCTTACCTTTGGTAAATTGATCCACGATTTTGGTGAAGTTAAAGAGGATGGAGGCCCTGTATCATATACCTTTGAATTTACAAATAAAGGGGGGCAGCCATTGGTTATACACAATGTGCAGGCTTCATGTGGATGTACAACTCCGGAATGGACAAGGACCCCAATCCAACCGGGTGGTAAAGGAACCCTTAAGGCTACTTTTGATCCACGTAACAGGCCGGGTAGTTTTAACAAATCTATAACCGTTATTTCTAATTCCCAGCAACCAAATGAAACTTTGAGAATAATTGGAGTTGTTGTACCAAAAGTTCAAACTCTTGAGGATATTTACCCTCGCCAAATGGGCGATTTGAGATTAAAATCATCACATCTTTCTTTTACCAGGGTTGAGCCTGGAAGTCAAAAAACAGAAAGGCTTGAAATTGTAAATACATCAAAACAGGCTATGAATATCTCATTTTCTGGATTACCGGGCCACTTAATTTTAAAATTGGAGCCACCAATTCTTGCACCAGGAGGCAAAGGAAATATTGTGGCACTATTTGATGCAAATAAAATTTCAGATTGGGGATTTATTGTTGATCAGGTGTTTTTGACAATCAATGGTGTGCAAAATAGTGATAACAGGTTGAGCGTTAGTGCAACCATTGAGGAAGATTTCTCAAAAATGAGCGCTGACCAACTTGAAAATGCTCCTGATATTCAATTTAGTGAGATTTCTTTTGATTTTGGAGATATAAAAACCGGTGATAAGGTTAGTCATACATTTAATGTAACCAATAAAGGAAAAACACCATTAGTTTTACGAAAGGTAAAAGCTTCATGTGGCTGTACAGCTACCCAGCCCGATAAAACAAACATATTACCTGGAGAAACCGCCAATATTATTGTGGCTTTTGATTCCAGGGGTAGAGAAGGGCGTCAAAACCAGTCTATAACTGTATATTCCAACGACCCTAAGAAAAGTACAATGTTGTTAAGGATATCTGCCAACATTACTAATTAATTTTAAAATATTCTGCATCCCTGTTTAAGAAGGGATGCAGAATAAAATTCATTGCCATGTTGCTGAGTTGTTGATTTCAATTATTAACAGGTGGATATTTATGGCTTTTTAAAGCCAGACATTTTTTAAATTGTTGATTCCCCGGATTATTAATTCTACTTTGACAAATTAATTTAACAAAATGAGTTTCCTCACTACGTTCGGAATGACACTACTGAAAAGTGCATAAAATGAGGGCTTTGTCGCCCTGTTTATTTCCACAAAATGTCATTCCGGGTGAAACGATGAATCCATATTTAAATCTGTCAAAGTAGAATTAATATCTATTACACTCCGGTTTTAATTTTATTTTAGTTTTACAGTCTGGTATAACTAATAAATATATTAGGTATTTTTATAGCCTAAAAAGTTTAGGTAGTAACATTTTGATATGAATTTAGCAGATGGCCATCACCATATAGAGAATGACCCTGAATTTAAAGGTTTGAGAGTAAACAAGGGAGTGGAAAAATTGCCATCAGTAAATTCAGATGCCGCAAAGAGATTTCTCAGAACAAAGCGATCGGTTTTATCTCTGGATGAATACTGCCAGGGAATATTGGATGGAAATATTACCATTCTAAGCAGAGCGGTGACCCTAGTTGAAAGTTCTTTACAGGAACATCAGGAAATGGCAAGGCAAATAATTCTTCATTGTTTGCCATATTCAGGCAAATCCGTTAGAATAGGAATAACAGGTGTTCCCGGTGCAGGTAAGAGTACTTTTATAGAAACACTAGGTCTTCACATACTTTCACAGGGTGTTAAGCTGGCAGTATTGGCAATTGACCCAAGCAGTGAAAGGTCAAAAGGGAGCATTTTGGGAGATAAAACCAGGATGGAGAAACTTTCCTCAATGAAAAACTGTTATATCAGGCCTTCACCATCGGCAGGTTCGCTGGGTGGAGTAGCACGAAAAACACGGGAGACCATTATTTTATGTGAAGCAGCCGGATTTGATACAATTTTTATTGAAACAGTTGGAGTAGGACAAAGTGAAACAGCAGTTCACTCAATGGTAGATTTTTTCCTGCTCCTTATGTTGGCTGGTGCAGGAGATGAATTACAGGGGATAAAGCGTGGAATTATGGAAATGGCCAATGGTATTGCCATTAACAAAGCCGATGGTCAGAATATTGAAAAAGCCTTAATTGCGCAATCTCAATTCAAAAGTGCATTACATTTGTTTCCGGTTTCACAATCAAAATGGATTCCACAGGTTGAAATTTGTTCAGCCATCAATGCTACGGGCATTGATAAAGTGTGGACAATGATATCTGATTACATAAATCATACCCGGGGAAACGGGTTTTTTATGTGCCATAGAAATGAACAATCCCGTTATTGGATGTTTGAAACAATTAATGAAAATATAAAAAACAGCTTCTATCAAAAAAAAGCTATAAAAGAAAAAATACCGGAACTTGAGAAAAAAGTTCAGAATAATGAATTAAGTTCCTTTGAAGCTGCAAGAATTTTGCTTGATATGTATTTTAATAAATAACCTAAATGAATGTTGATGAAGAATTTAATTATTGGTTTGGTGCTAATTGGGCTGCTTTATGGTTGCTCATCTGACAGCTATAAGTTTACCGGTAAAATCGATGGCGAATTTACCGGTAAAGTTTATTTGAAAAGATTGGAAATTAATGGCGTTGTTCCTGTAGATACAGCTGAAGTTGTAAAAGGTGAATTTACATTCAAGGGAAAGGCCGAATTTCCATTGGTTTATTTAATTTATCTTGAAGAAAACCGTTACCCGATTATGTTTTTTGGAGAGAATAAGAAAATATCAATAACCGTGAATCCTGAAAAAGTTGAAGAAGCAGTAATTAAAGGATCAAAAATTAATGATATTTATGCCAAATTTATGGAGGAAATACCCCATAAGGATAAATCATCAAAGATGGAAGAAGATTATTACAATGCACAGGCTTCAGGTGATGCATCTTTACTGGAGAGTATTATTGCTGATATGGGAAAAATAAGGGAGGATCAGCGTAACTATGCAGTTGATTATCTTAAGAAAAACAGCGAAAATGTAGTTGGAGCTTTTCTGGTATTAAATATGATGAATGAACTAAGTGCAGAGGAGCTTGAAGAAATTGGACAAAACCTTAATAAAACCCTTAAGGCCCATCCATATGTTATACATTTCTCGGAGCAGTTAGAAATGATTAAAATGCAAAAAGAACTTGAAGCTGCAGTTGAAATTGGTAAAGTAGCTCCTTCTTTCAGTCTTGTTGATATTAATGGCGAAACAATTAATCTTGAGAGTTTCAGGGGTAAATATGTTTTTATTGATTTTTGGGCAGGCTGGTGCCGTCCATGTCGTGAAGAAAACCCTGTGCTAAGAAAGGTTTATCAAAAATTTGGCGGTAAAGATTTTGAAATTGTGAGTATTTCGCTCGACAGATCAGAGGAAGATTGGAAAAAGGCTGTTAAAGAAGATGGTTTGAATTGGACTTTACTTCATGATTCTATTGGGGATATTGCTCAGTTATATAATGTACAGTCAATTCCAAATACCTTGTTATTAAATCCCAATGGTGAAATTGTTGAAAAACAAATTCGTGGCCAAGAATTAATGGAATTATTAGATGGGTTAATAGGAAAAAAATAATATTTAATTTTTAAAAAACCGCTGGTAAAAAATCAGCGGTTTTTTTGTTTAACCCGGATTAGTCATTAGAAAGACAATGAACTAATGACTTAGCCGGGATTAACCCTACCGAATAGTAGGTACAGGCTGCTTTAGAAAAACTTAATTTGTAAGCATTTCTGATTACAAATTTTTAGTTTTTCTTTAGCGATTTGTCAAAATATAAGGCATATAATCAATAACTTAAGACTATTAATTTCTAATGACGGTCATTAGAAAAAATGGCAAAGACAAATTTGGGTTTATTTTTTTGACAAAGGGTATAATTACAAATAACTTTAGTGATTTATAATTGGTTGGGTTATAAATTAAATCTACTTTCAATAATCCAGTTTAATTAAAATAAGTTATTAATAAGTTTAAACCACAGAATTATGTCAAATAAAAAAGAAATAGCTGTTGTTCTTTCAGGATGTGGGGTTTATGATGGTGCTGAAATTCATGAGTCGGTATTAACACTATTGGCAATTGCAAGGTCAGGTGCCAATTACCGGGTATTTGCACCTGATGCAGACCAGTATCATGTTGTTAACCATATTACAGGGGCAGAAATGCCTGAAAAAAGGAATGTATTGGTTGAAGCTGCCCGAATTGCACGGGGCAATATTTCCCCACTTTCAAAGTTAGATGTTCAGTCATTTGATGCCCTGATATTTCCGGGCGGATTTGGAGTTGCTAAAAATCTTAGCACTTTTGCCACTCAAGGTGTTGGTTTTACAATTGATAATGATGTGAAACAGGCAATAAATAAATTTCATGTTTCCGGAAAACCAATTGGTGTTATGTGCATTGCCCCTGTACTTATACCCAAAATATTGGACGGTGCTGAAGTTACTGTTGGTAATGATACAGGAACGATTAATGTTATTGAAAAGATGAATGGCAGGCACAAAATAGCATCACAGGGACAGGTTGTAATTGATCATAGGAACAAAATTATTTCAACACCGTGTTATATGCTTGATGCCCGTATTGATGAAATAGCTGACAGTACTCAAAAACTGGTGGATAAAGTAATTGAAATGATTGGGTAGGGATGTCTTATCAAATTGTTCCGTGTTTAAGGAAATTAAAGTAATCCGTTGTCAATTAGTAAAATGATATGCTCAACCATTTTGTCATCCCGGTCGGGGTCGTATTCATCCTTTAAATTAGCCCCAAAAATTCTGGCAATCCCCTGCCAGAAAAATGCTGAAACTTTGCCTTTATATAAACGGATTAACTCATAACTGGTATTGCCGGTTTCCCTGTCAATTAACCTTATAAGCAGCTTACCCTGTGAAAAGGTAAGTTTGCGAAGAGGGGACTCAAACTCTTCAAATAGCTTTTTCTCGGCCTCATTCAGAAACTTTTTTCTTGCTTTGTCCCCTTTAATACCTGCCAGCTGGTTATTTATTTCCAAAAGCTTACCCGAAGCAATACGGGCATATGGCAACGTAACCTTTATGTTATGGACCAGACGTGAATATCGAACATATTCTCTTTGACTTGCAAACTTCCATGAAGGAATAACAACTACCTCCTTTAACATTACATGTGGTAATGTATCACCACCAATTACTTTTCCTTTTAGAATTTTAAATTGGTCGTTACTTTCACCTTGATCTTTTACCTGGGGGTGCAAATTTATTCCCCAACAAATGAAAAACGCTACCAAAAAAAAATAAAGATGTAATCTCATTTTTTTAAAATCATACAAACAAGAGTTTTTTTATAATAAAACGGTTGTCAGGGTCAATTATTGATACAACTCCTTAACCATTCAATTTCCTTAGCCCAACGACTATCATCAGGAGTTTCAAGGATTATTGGAATACCATTAAAACGGGTGTCGCGAATAAAATTAATAAAAAAATCAGGCCCCATTAAACCATCACCTATATTATCATGCCGGTCAACCCTGCTTTCAAGGGCTTTTTTACTATCGTTAAGGTGAATGGCCTTTAAAAAAGTGCTACCTATAATATTGTCAAAAATGTCCCATGTTTTTTTATATTCTTCACTTTTTGTCAAATCATAGCCGGCTGTAAAGGTATGACAGGTATCTATGCATATTCCAACCCTGGTTTTGTCTTCAACCCAATTTATTATTTCAGCCAAATGTTCAAATTTGTAACCAACGTTAGTACCCTGCCCCGATGTATTTTCAATAACTGCGGTAACACCCTTTGTTTTATCGAGGGCTATATTTATTGATTCAGCAATTATTCTTAAACATTTCTCTTCAGAAATTTCATTAAGGTGGCTTCCGGGGTGAAAATTCAGCATAGTAAGGCCAAGTTGCTCACATCGTTGCATTTCATCAAGAAATGAATTTCGTGATTTTTCAAGACCATCCTTTTTTGGATGTCCTAAATTAATAAGATAACTATCATGTGGCAAAATAAACTCAGGGTTAAAACCATGCTTACTGCAGTTTTCTTTAAAAAGTTTTATACTTTCACCCGAAAGCGGTTTTGCCACCCATTGCCGCTGGTTTTTTGTAAATAATGCAAAAGCATTTGCTCCTATTTGGGCAGCATTTAATGGCGCATTTTCAACTCCTCCCTGGGTGCTTACATGGGCGCCTATATATTTATCTGTTATTTTCATTAAACAATTTTTTTTACAAGGTCGGCAGCTTCCTGTAATGATATTGCCGAGTAAACTTTTAATCCTGAATTATCAATAACTGCTTTACCTTCCATGGCATTTGTACCCTGGAGCCTTACAATTACAGGAACCTTAATATTACCCATATTACGGTATGCTTCAACAACTCCATTGGCAACCCTGTCGCAACGCACTATACCTCCAAATATATTTATAAGCACTGCTTTAACATTTTGGTCGGCAAGAATAATTTTTAAACCGGCTTCAACAGTTTTAACATTAGCGCCACCTCCAACATCAAGAAAATTGGCCGGGTCACCACCCGAAAGTTTTATAATATCCATGGTAGCCATTGCCAATCCGGCTCCATTAACCATACAACCAACATTTCCATCAAGTTTTACAAAATTAAGATTGTTTTTATCTGCTTCGGTTTCAGCAGGGTCCTCCTCGGAATAATCACGAAGTTCGGCAATTCTGGGTTGGCGAAAAAGAGCATTGTCATCTATATTCACTTTTGCATCAACTGCAATAATCTTATCATCGGTAGTTTTTACAACCGGATTTATCTCAAAAAGGGTAGCATCAACATCAAGGTAGGCTTTATAAAGGTTTTCAACAAACTTAATCATTTCTTTTGCTGCTGAACCGGAAAGGCCAAGATTAAAAGCAATTCTTCTCATTTGAAATGGCATCAGGCCAAAAGGGCTTTCAATTTCTTCCCTGAAAATTCTTTCAGGACTATTGGCTGCCACATCTTCAATATCTACGCCTCCATCAGGTGAATAAACCATTACATTTCTGCCTGTTTTCCTGTTTAAAAGTATGCTTAAATAAAATTCTAATCTTTCAGAAGGCCCCGGATAGTAAACATCCTGTGCTATTAAAACTTTGTTAACTTTTTTCCCTTTTGGCCCTGTTTGGTGTGTTACCAGATTCATCCCAATTATTTTTGCAGAAATGGATTTAACCTCATCAAAGGTTTTGGCTAGTTTTACACCTCCGCCTTTACCCCTGCCACCAGCGTGTATCTGGGCTTTAATTACCCACCATCGGGTACCCGTTTCTTCCTGAATTATTTTAGCAGCATCAAGTGCCTCGGTTGGGGATGAAACAGCAATTCCTTCCTGTATATTAACACCATGGCTTTTTAGTATAGCCTTTGCCTGATATTCATGAATATTCATAATACATTTTGGTTTATTTATTTAAAGTACACTTTATTTTTCATTTCTAAGTTCAATAATTGTTAATTTTGAGGTCTTAGCCTAAAAAAATAAAATGAGAAAACTCCTTATTTCTGAATTAAACAGATTAACTGTTGAAGAGTTTAAAATAACACCTAAACATAACGTTGTTATTGTTTTGGATAATATACGCAGCTTACATAATGTTGGTAGTGTTTTCAGAACATGTGATGCATTTTGTATGGAGGCTTTGTATTTATGTGGAATAACTGCAGTTCCTCCTAATAATGAAATTCATAAATCCGCTTTAGGTGCAGAGGAGTCTGTTACATGGAAATATTTTAATGACACACTGGAAGCTGTTAGTTATCTTAAAAGTAAAGGATATAAAATTGTGGCAATTGAACAGGTGGAAGGTAGTCTTAGCCTTAACAGTTTTAAGCCTGTAATTGGAGAAAAATATGCTTTGGTTTTTGGAAATGAGGTAAAGGGGGTTCAACAAAAGGTGGTTGATAAA
Organism: Marinilabiliaceae bacterium; assembly: GCA_037439945.1. Classification (GTDB taxonomy): domain Bacteria; phylum Bacteroidota; class Bacteroidia; order Bacteroidales; family Marinilabiliaceae; genus CALEUX01. The sequence continues at coordinate 5,392 of JBBIVA010000089.1, read as the reverse complement.
TGTGATTTTTGTGTTGAAATACCCCAATTTGGGACCAAGCATTCGCTTAATATCTCTGTTTCAGCTGGTATAGTGATTTGGGAAACTGTTAAGAATATGGGAAGTGGAACACAAACAATAACCTGATTTTGGGATATCACAAAAAAATTGTTTTTATCTCAAATTTGCCATCATTCTTTAATTGGGAAAGGCGAATGTATAATTTACCTGTGGTCGATATTTAAATAAACCCAGATTCAGGCAGTTATTGGGTTAAAATTTTGATAACAGGAAATAACAGAAATAAAAAAGAGGCGCTGAAAGGCGCCCCTTTTTTATTTAATAGTTTGTAATTACTGTACTATTGATTTGAAAGTTGCATCGCCAAAGAATTTAGCAAATTCCATGTCGGTTTTAGCAACGTTTTTATATTTGCTGTCAAGTTCAACAGCTTTGCGCAGGCTTGCAAACATCAGGTCAGAGTCGTTAGTGCGCACACCAACAACAGCTTTTAAATAATATTTCAAACCTATTTCCATTGTGTTGGCATTTAAAGTAGAAAGAGCTGCGTCATATTTTCCGGCAAGAATTTTTGCAAGAGCTGCATTGCAACTTGTGCTGTTACCGAAATAACGGATTGCTTCGTCATACATTCCTTTGTAAATTGCTACAACACCAAGGTTGTTGTCAAGTTCTGCACCTGCACCTGCAGCAGCACCAAAATACTCTTCTGCTTTGGCCATATCACCTTTGCGAAGGGCAATAACACCAAGGTTATTCATTACTTCAGGCTGATTAGCTTTAATTGAGTTAGCTTTTTCAAAAGCAACTTTAGCACCGTCAAGATCGCCTTTTAGGTAAAGGGTATATCCAACATTGTTTTGGGCCCTCCAGCAATTTGGGTGTTGAGCAGCAGCTGATTTGTAAATAGCCAATTGTTTGTCAACATCTTTTGTAAGAGTTGCGCTGTACAAAATTTCCTCAAGTTTAAGTTTTGATGGGTCAGATGAGGCAAGGGTAATTAACTCGTCATCGGATTTACCAATTTCTTCAACGTTAACATTTAATTTTGAACGTCTTAATTTTGGAAGAATTTCATCAGCAATTACTTTATAAGTATTGGCCATATTCTTAATTTCGCGCTCACGTACTTCCGGATCGTTGTACATTGAAAGAACCCTAAGGATAAGGTCTTTATCCTGAATGGTGCTTTTTTCCATTAATGCTTTAAAACCTTCCCAGTCTTCAGGAGTATTTTTTACATTGTAGAAATCAGCTTTGGCAGCATCAACTTTTGCTTTTTTCAATTCGCTTGCAAGAAATCCTTTAGCAGCAGCTTCACGTTGTGCAGCAAGTTTGGTGTTCAAATCAAGAGCACCGTCAGGTGATGCATACGCAGCAACTTCAACACCTTTGAATTTTTGGTTTTCAGCGGCTTGTGCGCTTTTTATGAAAGCGTTAAGAGCCTTAACTTCTTCTTTGGTCAATTCGGTGTTACGTAAAGTAGCTTGTTGGATAAGGAAAAGAATTTCAGCACTTTTTGTAACAGGGATAATACGTTGGAATTGGTTTTTACCAATGCTTCCCATGATTCCTTGTGCGGCCACTAATCCTGATGTTGAAATAACCCCTTCGGCAATTTTATAAGGTTCAAAATCCAAAGAGGTAGTTCCTTTTGTTGCCTTAATACGTATAACAAGGTCAGAAACCCTCATTTTTTCGTTATATGGAACAAAATTGGTGTAATTAACCTGACCACCGGTTGTTCTGGAAATTACTTGTGCATTACCAGGTGCTTTTTCACCCTGAACTTTGTAACTTGGGAAAGCGGTTTCGCCACCTTCATAAACAAGTACAGGGGTAGCTTCAACAACAGCTTTCTTGTCAAAATAATTGGCTGGGATCTGTACTTTAATGCTCACATCAACTTTACCTCCATGTGCCTGTAATACTTCAGGTGTAACAGTATAGGTAACATCAGTAGCACCTTTTCTCATTTTTTCGAGACTGGAACAACCAGCCACAACTGCGGCAAGTGCCAGATAAGCAAATAATTTAAATTGTGTTCTTTTCATAATGTTAGCTTAATTATTTGTTCTTGAACTATTTCTCAACTTTCTTACAAATATAATAATGTTTTCAAAATATAAAAGGTTCCCCTTATATTAATTGCAAATATAAGGAATTTGCTATTCTGTTAACCAAAACATGCCATTTCATCGAATAAAAATGTTATTTCGTAAAAATAATGAATTAGGTTTTTAAAAAATAAAGAGATACAGCGTTTTATGGTGTTTTAAATATAACGACAAAAATCAATAAATATTTAGTAGTTAACTAAATTAATCTTTTTGATAACTTTCTCCCATATTATATAATGCAAAGGCCCATCTGTCTGCCACCTCCTCAATCTGCATGGAGATTGGTTTACCCGCACCGTGTCCGGCTTTTGTTTCAATACGTATCATTACCGGTCGCTTACCTTTATATTTTTCCTGAAGAGTTGCTATATATTTAAATGAGTGGGCGGGAACAACCCTGTCGTCATGGTCGGCTGTGGTTACCAAAACTGCAGGAAAATTTTTTGTTGATGGGATATTATGTAAGGGTGAATATGCATAAATGTACCTAAACATCTCTTCAGAATCATCGCTTCTGCCATAATCTCCTGCCCAGGCCCATCCAATTGTAAATTTCTGGTACCTGAGCATATCCATAACCCCAACAGCAGGGAGCGCCACTTTGAATAAATCGGGTCGTTGATTTGCTACTGCTCCAACTAACAATCCGCCATTTGAGCCTCCAATTATTGCAAGTTTTTTATTTGATGTGTAACCCATTTCAATAAGTTTTTCGGCTGCCAGGATAAAATCATCAAACACCCTTTGTTTATTCATTTTAATCCCTGCCCGGTACCATTCTTCACCATATTCACCTCCGCCACGTATATGGGCATTAACATAAACTCCCCCGTTCTCGAGCCAGGGCACTAATCGTGCATCAAATCTTGGGGGGTAAACAATATTAAACCCTCCATAACCATAAAGGAGTGTTGGGTTTGCCGAATTTAATAATAACCCTTTTTTATGCACAATAGATAATGGTATTTGAGCCCCATCCTGAGCTGTAATAAATACCAGTTTGGTTTCATAATTATCAGGGTTAAAATCAACATTTGGTATAAACTCCTTGTTTTCCTTTTTGTTATCAATATCGTATGATATTACCTGCTCGGGAACAGTATAAGCATTAAAAGAGTAATAAATTATATTGTTTGTTTTATTTGTTTCTATTGAATTTACTGAGCCTGTTTGTGGTAATTCAATATCTGATAAAAATAATCCTTTTTTGTCGAAAACCTTTAATTTTGATTGAACATCAGTCATATAATGTGCAATTATATAATCGCGGCTAACCGATATTCCCTTAAGGACATTTTCTGTTTCAGCTATAATTTCAGACCAATATTCTCTGGCTGGTTTTTCCGGATTAATTGACATTAATCTGTACTTAGGTGCATCGTTATTTGTCAGAATCCAGATTTGATTATTTACTGTTGTAATATAATTACTTGAAGTAATAAAATTATCATCGGCTACCAACCAATCTTTGTTTTTCTTTAAATCCTTAATAAGTAAAGTGTTGCCTTTTGTTGATTGACTGGTTGAAAGCAGCAGGTAGTTTTCAGAATCATCAACTGCTGTATCAAAATTTCTTTGTGGATTATCAGGATCAGCATGTACCAGTTTGTCGGTATCCTGTTTGGTGTTCAACTTGTGGTAATAAACTTTTTGATTGGTGTTTTTTTGTGACAATTCAGAGCCTGAGGCAGGAGCATCATAACGGTTGTAATAAAAACCACCCTTATCCCAGGAGAAACCTGAAAACTTTACCCACATTAAGTGATCATCAAGATTTTCACCTGTTTCAACATTTTTTACAAAAACTTCCCTCCAGTCAGACCCCCCTTTTGAAATGGCATATGCAACAAATTTTCCATCTTTTGATGCAGATACTGATGCCAACGAAATAGTTCCATCATCAGAGAATAAATTAGGGTCAATTAATACCCTTTCACCATCTTCACCATCTTTTTTTACATATAAAACTGAATGGTTCTGGGTCCCATCATTCCTGTAATAGAACTGATAATCACCTTTTCTTTTGGGTGTTGATTGACGGGCATAGGTCCATACATCTTTTAGGCGGGTTTTAATATTTTCCCTGAAAGGTATTTTTTGTAAAAAGGCATTAGTTACTTTGTTTTGTTCTTCCACCCAAAGTTTGGTTTCGGCAGATTGGTCATCTTCGAGCCAGCGATAAGGGTCGGCAACCTGATGTCCAAAATAGGTATCAATAGTATCCACCTTTTTGGTTTCGGGGTAGGAATATCCTTTTTGGCTAAATTGTTTGCAGCCTTGCGATATATATAAAATTCCTGCCAGGGTGATTAATGTAAAAAGTTTTTTTCTCATAATTTTTGAGATTAATAAAGTTTATCGTCTTTTTTTAATTGGTATTCTTTATATTTTCCGATTATCCAACCCATTACCATACCTGTAGCTGCCCCCAGAAAAAGTATCCAGGGTAAATCAATTTTGTTCGCTAGTGAATAAAATATAAAGGCCGCTGCAACTCCTGAAATTATCCCAATACCGGTAATTCGGGATAACCATAAGCCCTTTGGATATAATCCATGTTTAAGGGTTAAAATCCGTGTTGTTTTATTTAACTCCTTTTTAAATTGTTCAGTCAAATCATGATTGTTGAATAAGGACGGTATTTGAAGTATCATTGATAATAATATATCGTATTGAACCGCACATTCGTTGCATAAGTGCCTGTTTTTGTCCAAAACGTGCATTAACCTTGGTAATGCTTCAAGGCTAATGGATCTTAAAGTCTCTCGGGAAACTCCCTGGAATTTTTCATTAAGAAATAACCGCCATTCCGGCAACGTAATTTTTCTTTCGCTCATAACTTAACTGCAAACCAAATGAATTTGGGCAAAAACTAACAGATTTTCAAGGTTTGATAATTCATACGTTTCCTGACGGATAAGTAAATTAATAATAAACCAATATTAAAAAGTACCAATCAACTGTCCTGATTAAGTCAGTGTAATAAGTAAATAATTATTTACAAGGCGTTAGTGCATTAATAAATTTAATTATTGAGTTTATCTGTTAACCCTTTCCCTGTTTGTAATTCTATTTTAAAACAAGTGAATTAAGTAAAATTATAATTTAAAAAAGATAGGTTCAGGTTGGAATAATTTTAAAGTTAAAAGAAAATTTGTTATTGCCCAATTTATTATAATATATTATTAAGTAACATCTAAAATAAATCACTACTATACGATAAAAAGTTGTTTTGTCCCTAACGAGACAAAAGTTCAATTCTCAATTAAGTG
>JBBIVA010000088.1:0-16007 GCA_037439945.1 Marinilabiliaceae bacterium | reverse complement strand
TTCATTACCAACTTCAATAACTTCAATGGCCTGCCCCACTATCGGGGTTTCAACATTTACAAGTCCAGGCCCGGAATAAAGATCAAGGTGGTTAACTGTAAACACAGATGCCGTAAATGCAAGTCCCAGTAAACCAACTCCGCTAATTAGAAGCCATTTTTGCGACAGTTTCCGGGTTAATAATTCGTTTTCGACAATTTGTTCAGGGTGTTCAATTTTGGCCTTTAAAGAGAAAGCAACTCTTAGCGATAAAACAAAAACAATAACCCCAAATAATAACATATAACTTCCGCTTACAATCTGCCATTGAGAATTAAAATATGCCTTTCGCGCAAGCAAATCAAGGTTGCGGATATCTTCCTTTAATTCATTATTACCTGGTTCACTTGCCAGCCGTTCAATCAATGTTTTCATTGTTTCGCTTTCAAGCGGGTCACTTTTGCTTACCTGGTAATAATTAAGCAACAGCAGGGCCGATACAGCTATACAAAAAACACCCGCTATTTTGGCAATATTTACAGATAACTTAATTTTATCATTTATATTCATTCGGTTTTTATTATCAGGGTATTATCTAAATTGTGTTATCCTACTCCCTTTTTACAGGACAATAATCCATACATTTACCACAACTGAAGCAATCTCCACGATTAGGGGTGTAATTATCGCGTCGTCTGAAAATATTTTGATTTAACAGGGTAACACCAATTACCAAACCAATAAATGCACCTGCCAAAATACTACCCACATAGAATTTTTTCCTGACCAACCGTGCATCAATAATTAGTGTTTCCATTGTTCTACCTGAGCCCAGAAAGGTTTGGACATCAATATTTTCTTTATCGTTTTTTACTTCAGGATTTGCAATTAATAATTCGGCCAGGTAAACATCCCGGTTAGCCTTTGATAAGTAGGTATGTGATTTTAATCCAACATAGGCACCGGCGCCTATCCAAATTGGCAATAGCATAGCATACAACATAAAACGACCGCTAACTTTCCTTGAACCTGATACAACCTTCTCTTCAGATGGATATTCAATAGCATCGAACGGACAACTTCCTGCACATAGTTTACATTTAATACATTTATCAGGAGTGATTGAAAGATGCCACCGGGAAAATTTTGACATCCATTTTAACAATACCCCATATGGGCAGAAAAACCTGCAATAAGGCCTTGCAACAAACATCCCTATTAATAAAAAGGCCACACCAATAACCAACATGTTAAATGGGGCACCTAACCGGAAAATACCAACGAAAGGATCATATCTGCAAATAATGAAATCAGTGCCGGTTGCTGCGTAAAGTATTGCAAGTGAAAGATAAATATAGGGTATTAAACCTAATGTTTTTCGTAACCAAAACGGGAGTGTTAAAGGTTGTATAATAACCAGGTCCTGAATTACCCCTAACGGACAGGCCCCTGCACAAAAAGTACGTCCAAAAAAAAGCGTAAAAAACAATGGTAACAGAAAAAACAATAAAGCTGTAATTGATATGGCATAGTTAAGGTCAGCAAATGAAAGGGCCACATTTTGAATTGATCCAACAGAGCAAATACACCCGTCCCTATAAAAACCAAAATATAATAATGTGAAAACTGACAACCAAAGAATTCCCTTTCTGCTTCGTTTCTTAATTGCAAACCAACTGGCCAGTGACAAAACAATTATCAAAACAGCTACATCGAAATACTCAAGGGCAAGGGCCCTGGGTTCAGGGGTTATAACATCAGGCTGTTCATATCCGGTTTGAAATTCAGGTTTTGGGAAACGTTGCTGGGCTTCACCATTAACAATAATGAATATACAGATTGAAATAATAAGGTATACTATTTTCATGAAATTTTTCCTAACCTTCTTTGGTAAAACTTCCCTTTATTTTATATGCCTGGCCGGCTTTAACCCTTTTAATTGCTTTTGATGGACAAGCCCTGGCAATAGCACACTCATTACAATTTGTACATAAATGATGCATTATCTGTAAATGAAAGGAACCGTTTCCGAAAACTGAACACCCCTTTACACATTTGGCGCAACCTATACATAAATCCTCAATAATATTATATTCAAAATATGGTTCTTCAATGAATTTGCGTTCGATGGCCGCTGTAGGGCAAAGTTGGTTTTCACCTGCAGTACTTAACTCATTATAACCAACTTTGAAGTAGCCCCCACATAAATCGCAATAACCACAAAGACCGTAGGCATGAACGCATTTTACTGCCGATGGCGATAAAACACAATCGGTTGCACATCTTCCACACTGGGTACAAGCAAAAGGGTCAATTTGCCAAACGTACTTTTCATTTGCTGATCCCATTATTGCCATACCGGCAACCCCTCCCAATGATATGGCCAGAGACAGCCTTACTCCGCTTCTAAGAAATTCACGCCTGCTATTAAGATTATCTGAACTCATATCCCAAAACTTAAATAAACAATTTTAATTATTTGGACAAGAATACCTGATTACGATATTGTTCTGCCTTTTTATAATTACACTTCAACACTTTGGAACAACCTGCGCAATTTGATGATATTTTACACTGCCCGGGTTGTGAGATTTGACCTTTTGAAGCGAGGTAGCCAATACCGGTTGCCAACCCCCCCAGTAAAAAAAGGCGTCCTCCGTTTTTGATAAAATCACGTCTTTCCATTTAATCAAATCTTTTCAAATATTCTTATACTCTTTTTGTCAGGGTCGCAAACATAAACCCGGCCCTCTTTATCAGCGGCAACATCGGAAACATTACCTTCATCAAGAAAATTTGATGGTGAGGCCACAACCCCTAAAAATTCGCCAGATGGTTTATATATTTTAACCCTAAGGATCCCTTTTTCACTTGTAACAAAATTTCCATCCGGTAAAAAAGCAAAATGTGATGGGTTACAACAACCGGTAAACCCTTTAATGTCAGCAGATGTAGCAGACCAATATCCTCTTAACTTACCATCGAAAGTATAGTTTTCCAATGAATGTTTACCCGGATTGGCAACCCATAAATCGCCAAATTCGTTAATTGCTAAATCAAAATATCCCGATGGCACTATAAACCCATGCTGCTGATATTCTTCATTTTTTCCATCAAAAACCAAATCCTTTTGTCCATTGTAATTGAACCTGTAAACAACCCGTAACCCTGCATCGGCTACAAAAAACCCATCATTATAGCATCCAATTGATGAAATGCGTGAATTTACAGAAAAACCCATCCATTCTCCAACTTCAGTCCCCTTGTGATTATAAACTGATATTTTATTGCTCAAGCCAATTAAAATATTGTTTTCATTAACCGCCAAAGCGGTTGGCTCATCCGTAAGTTTAATATCAAGAATTAAATTACCGTTAATATCAAGGCCCTGTAAAAGTTTATCACCAATAACAAAGATCCGGTTTTCATGAACTGCAATGCCACGGAGTTTTTCAATTTTCAAATTCAGATTTTTTGTTTCACGATATAAAATTATGAGAGAATCAACTTTTTTCAGGTCTGATAAATCATATTCATACGGGTTTGAAGCCCTTTTATCAGGACGCTTGTTTGTAAAGTCGTTTATTACGAACAGAATTATAACCGTGGCTAAAGCTACCAGAATTAAGTATATTACTTTTTTATTCATGATGATTATTTATTTCCTCATATTAACCACTACAAGTGTTTTTGAGTCCCGTAAAACCATGTACCCATCTGCCAATGCAATTGGTGCCCAGGCATCGTGCCCATCGGGTATAATACGGGCATTGGCTATTTCAATATATTGGGTTGTTGATGGTTTAATTATAAAGAGATTCCCATCGTCATTCCACAGGTACAGTTTATTATCGGCCAATAAATAAGGCCCAAGGCCAAACCTTTTATCCTGGCCACTTGTCCATACTATTTCCTGTGGATTTGATGAATGAACACAAACAAGTTGATTTCGTTGTGGCCCTCCATCTTTTGGTGAGATGGAAAAAAGATGATCATTCCAAAATATAGGGGTTTGCTGTTCGCTTGCTAATCCTTCTCGCGGGGCATAGCTATTTAAAATGTCAACTGAGTATTTACCGTTCTTTTCATTTAACCGGAACATCATTGAACCCGCCCCATAACCTGCAGTTATAAAAACGGTTCCATTAGGCATACAAACTGGTGAAGGCGCAATTACTGACTTATTCCATTGGGGAACATCCCACAGGATTGATCCAGTTTTGGGGCCCTCGGCAGCCACCCCAACCATACCTCCCAAAGCACTGTAAACAAACATTTTTTGCCCGTTAAAACTATAGGGGATTATTGACGAATGGGACATTTTCAAACCATTTGGATTTGGTGTTTCCCAAAGTATTTCACCACTTTTTAAATCTACCCCAATCATAAGGGCTTTACCACCGGTGGCAAGTATTGCAGTGTTGCCATCAATTAACGGGCATTGACCTGTGTACCAAAGTGGGACCTCAGTTTCATACTCTTTCTCAATATCCAACCCCCATAAAAAATCGCCGGTTTTTCTATTAACGCACATAACATGGCATCGGGGCCCCATTGTTAATACATAGTCCTCGGTAACTGCCGGAACAGTGCGCGACATTCCGTGGTTACGTTTAATGGCTACATGATATCCCCTCCTCCAGATTTCTTTCCCGGTGGTAAGGTTAAAGCACCTAAGTATGTCTGCCCTTTCTTCCTCATCGTAATCAAGTAAATAAAGTAACCCTTTCCAAATGGCGGCCCCTGAATGTCCTTCACCAAGTGATACCGACCATAATATATCAGGGCCTGATGCATCAAAATTATCCTTAAGCGGTATTTTTGATTTTGATATATTATTAAACTCTTCACCCCTAAACCTTGGCCATGTTTCTGACAATTCGATGTAATCATGGCCAAAAGACTCGAACAGTTCCCCAATAGCTACCACTTCCAGGTTATCAGATTTTCCAGCTCTGTTATCCAAACCCGGGATGCTTTTAACAAATTCACTGGTTGGGTTTTTATTGACCCACCATCCAAACGATAATAATGCCAAAGCCACAGTGGCAAGTGTAAAAAATTTTATTAACTTTTCAGAATTCATTTTATCCCCAAACCTTCTCATTTTTAACTGTCAACCCTACCTAATAAATGTTTATCTTACTTTTATGTCATATATATTTAAAATATTACCGTGCCTGATTAATAACAACCCGTTATAAATTGATGGGTGGGCCCAATGGGCACCTTCTCCATCTTTCATTTGAAATGCTCCGGTAATTTCAAATTTTTGTGTTCCAGGTTTAACCAATGCAATATTTCCGGCCCGCTCTTCATATAAATATAACATTCCATCGGCAAATACTATTGAACCTTTTGTGTGCCATTCGGTTTCCCAGTTAGTGTGGCCATCTTCCCATCGAACCGAAGTCCAATTACCACGGGAGTTGTCAATCCAGTTTGCACCGTAAATATTGCCTCCGGTTTCAACAACACCACCATGGTGTACATCAAGAACATCATTTTTCCATTTAACCGTTATCGACCGGCCATCTTCTGAAAGCGAAAACATTACGGCCGGCCTGTTATACCCGTTAGTAACAAAAATTTCCCCGTTTTTATAAAGCGGTGTATTATTATGAGCCCCGCTTCCCCTATCACCTCCGTGAAGATAAACCATATCAAAGCACCATAACACTTCACCGTTACCTGCATCAATTCCTATAAGGTCTTTAGCAGTTTGTGCAATAATTATATTAATCCCACTTCTGTTAATGAGTAATGGTGAAGCATAGGCCCTTGGCCCTCCAAGACTTTTGGTTTTCCAAAGGAGGCTGCCATCTGCTTTATTTAAAGCAATCACTGTGGTTTCGTCGCCGCCAACAGTATATATAACTGCCGTTTCGGTTAATAGTGCAGATTCAGCAATTCCCCATCTGTGGAATTCACCTTTATAGTTTGAATGTGCATCGTTTTGCCAGATTATATTTCCTGAGGCTGCATCTATGCAGGAAACAATTCCCATACCGGCCACCAGGTATATGCGGCCCTTCTCAATGGTAGGTGTTGACCGGGTGCCAGGGAAACTTCTTTCCCAGGCTTTTCCATATACCTGCTCCCATAACATTTTACCGGCCATATCATAGGCCGATAGAATATCCTGCGCGTCATTTTTAACGCCGGTTACATAAATTTTTTCATCATAAATTACAGGTTGGGAATAACCATTTCCAACACCCCTTATTGTTAAAAGCAATGGAGGCCCATTTTCAGGCCATGTTTTTAATAAAGCACCTCCCTGATATTTACCATCACGCTGCGGACCTCTCCATTGTGCTGAAACCTGAGATTCTGCAAAATGTACATTTAAAATGAAAAAAAATGCAATAAGCTGATATTTGAATAGTTGCATTTACCTGGTATTATTATTTAATTTTAAAAGCAACAAGGCTATTGCCCCTTCTAACAAACAGGCGACCATTATTTATTACCGGATGTGCCCAGTGCTGGCCTGTTCCAAGTCCTAATTTTGTTTGAGAAATAATATCCAGATTATCGGGTTTTGCTTCAGCCAAAAACAATTCACCTCTGTCAGTATAACCGTAAAGCATTCCATCGGCTGAAATAACCACTCCATTGGCCAAACCTTTAGCCTGATAATTAACTTCTCCTGTTTTCCAGTCAAGGCACATCCAAAATCGATTGTTGTCACCCGACCCGTAAATGTAACCATCCACCAAAACTGCTCCCCCAATGCGGTTATCCATTGTTTCGCTAAACCATTCCTGTTTAACAGAACTGCCATCGGGTGATAGTTTTAACAAACCTCCCCCCCTGCCGTAACCGCTAAAATAAAATATTTCTCCTTTGCTATAAATAGGCGTATTTGAGTGTACGCTCCACCTGTTTTTTTGCTCATGTGCCCAAAGCATCTTGCCATTTACTGCATCAAACCCCATAATATGTGATTCAGTATGAGTAATTAAAAGAGAACGCCCATTATGTTTTACTAATAATGGTGTACAATAGGCTGATTTATCCCCCATTCCCTTTGATGACCATATGAGATTACCATTAAGTCTGTTTAGGGCTATTACATTATGCTGTTCACCCCCGGGTGCTACAAAAATTAGCTCACCATCAATTACCAAACTTTCGGTTACCCCCCAAATAATTTGCCTTCCGCCATAATCCTTAAAAAGATCCCTGCTCCATTTAACATCACCAGTTTCGGCACTCATACAAACAACTACACCAAAACCTGAATACATATATAATAAGTCGCCAACTACCGTAACAGTACTTCTGGAACCAGGATAACTTTCATGAAACTCAGGACCGTATGGTTTTTTCCAAACCAGTTGGCCATTTTGATTTAAAGCAAATACATAACCGGTTTTTTCAACCATTCCTGAAACATAAATCATGTCCCGGGCAAAAACCGGAGATGAATACCCTTCGCCAAGGCCGTCATAAGCCCATATTATTGATGGCCCTGTAGCCGGCCAGATTTTCAGAAGTGCGGTTTCGGGATAAACCCCGTTACCCATTGGCCCACGCCACCTTGTGGCCTCCTGGCCATTTACCGATAAAACAAAAAACATCAGTAAACATGAAAAAAATAACCTTGCTTTCATCTGTAAATAATTTTTTTATTAAGGTTGGATGGAACTCGCCCCGAACAATCGGGGCTCGTTTCATCAAAATAAAATTAATTTTTGAAGGTATAATAGCTTGTACCGATACTTTGGGGGAACTATTCCCTAAAATTTAGGACAAGATCAATTATAATATAATTTAATTTTGGTGGTATTACAATTGCCTAAGTTATTTCGTGAGAACAAACATTTATACAATTTTTTTACAATTTTGCTTACCTAAAAAGAGTATAATTTGTACCGCAATGCTGATCAAGGGGTATGCAAAAACATGGGTGTTTCATCCGTAAATAACTTTTTTAATAGGGCCGTAATTTTTCCTGACTTTTCAGGCTAACTTTAGTAACTCACTTCTCTTTTTTTTGATTAATTATTTATGTTTTGGTTTAATAATCATAAATATTTTCCATGACCTTACCTTAATGTAAATATATTCTTTGGGTCGATTGCCAATAATTATTCATTTTTAAATTATCCTGAATTTGTTCCTGTTAACCAGGTTATTATTTATTACAAATATTACAGTTAAACATTATCTTCTGTTTTTAACAAATTTTAAACTATGATGAACATATATAAAAAATTCTGCAAACTATTTTTTTAACCTCATATTAAAAAACAATAAAAAACCTCTATCTAAATTAATACATAATATCTACAAAAATGAAGCATTACATTTGATATACAGTTAATTTTTAGGGATGTTAACATTGGGTTAACATCTCAGATTACGCATTCTTGATGTGGAAACCCGACTGTTAAACCATTTTAGGATTAATTTATATTTATTCAAAATAACAGGCTTAAAGTAATCTTAATTCAATATTTGTTAAATCGATGAAAATTATTTAATTAAGGAGGGGAAAAGATGTACTTAAATAAAGATTGTTGATTACTAAATATTAACTTTTCAAAATGATTTTGTAAAACAACACAGATGTTATATAATTTAGTAAAAGGTAGGTTAATATTACAAAAATGCGGTTAATAGTTTTAAGGCCTGAAAAGGCTTATGAGATATTACAAGGATATTTATTACCATAAATAGAATAAACTCAAACTTCAAATCAGAGAGTTCATTACTAAAACTAACCATGCACTTCTTTTATATAATCGGTTGGTTTTTTGCCTATTTCCTTTGTAAAGCACTTGCTAAAATATTTAGGATCAGAAAACCCAACCATAAAGCCAACTTCTGAAACTGATAATTTATCCTGTTTAAAAATCTGGGCGGCTTTCTTAATTCTCATCGACCGAATAAATTCAACCAATGAAAGACCTGTAAGCACTTTCACTTTTTTTAATATTATTGAATGGCTCATATGCATTGATTCAATAAGTTGAGGAACATCAAAAGATGTGTCGGCAATGTTATTTTCAATAATTTCAATTAGTTTTTTGAGAAACTTTTCATCCATTGGAGTAATAGTTTCTTCATTAGGCCCAATAACAAACTGTTGGCTATATCTCTTTTTAAAAGTCTTTATTGATTTAATAAGGGAAGAAACCTGGGCTTCGAGAACATTAATATTAAAAGGTTTAATAAGGTAACTGTCGGCGCCTGACGTTAACCCTTCCAACATGCTTTCTTCCTCGGTTTTTGCTGTAAGCATTATGACGGGTATGTGACCGGTAATTTCATTGCCTTTTATTCTTTTACAAAGTTCAATACCATTAATACCGGGAAGCATTACATCGCATATAATAATATCGGGGTTAAATTCAGCCACCATTTCCCATGCCTTTAAGCCATCATGTATATATTGAGTGGTATAACCATGGTCAAAAAAAGATTTAAGGTAGGCCGCAAGCTCCACATCATCCTCAACTATTAAAATCCGTGACTGTTTATGGTTTATTGAACTCTCATCCTTCAATAAACCTCCATTTCCCGACACAATCTCATCAATTGAGATATTTTCACCACCGTATTGTTCTTCAACAATGAAGCCGGCCGGAATTAAAATTTCAAAACAACAACCTTGTTCTGGCAAATTATAAACTGTAATTGTACCTTCATTTTTTTCAACAAATTCTTTGACTATTGAAAGGCCAATACCCGATCCACCAAGGTGTTCCTTACTTTTATCAGATACCTGGTAAAATCGTTGAAAAACATTATTAAGCTCATTATCAGGAATTCCAGGACCAGTATCACAAATCCGTATTTTTACAAAGTCCCTGTAATTATCTGAAGGTTTACTTATTATTTCATCGGGTCCGTCAATCAGAATTGTTAAGTTGCCTTTTTCAGGTGTAAACTTCAAGGAATTTGAAATAAGGTTATAAACTACAGTAGCCATTAAATTCCTGTCGGCATAAATAAATTCCAACCCGTTTTTGTTAATTATAATATCAATATCCTTTTGTTTACGTAAAATTTCGAACGAAGGAATAATCTCATTTATAAGCAAATGAATTGAGAATGATGAACATCTGACATCAGAATGGCCTTTTTCCATACGCCTGAACTCAAGCAATTGGGTTACCTGGTTCAACAATCTTTTTACATTTCGATGAATTATTACAAGTGCCTGATGCGTATCAGAGTCAGTTTCGCGTTTCAGAAGCTGCTGAAGCGGGGCGTTTATTAAGGTTAACGGGGTTCTTATTTCGTGAGAAACATTAGTAAAAAAGCGCATTTTGGCTTCAATCATTTCCGTTTCCCTCTTATGTTCAAGGCTCTCAATTACGAGCCGGTTCTTCTTTTTAACTCCAATTATTGAATACTTACGAAAAATCCAAAGTAAAAACATCAGGCAAAGAATATAGAAACCATAGGCCCAAAGGGTTCTCCATAAGGGGGGTAATATGGTTAAGTTAAGGCGGGCCACAACATCACTTGCAATACCATCATTATTTGTTGCCGTTACCTGGAATATGTAATCACCCGGACGAAGGTTGGTATAGGTTGCACGGCGGTTTTGGCTACCTGTTTCCTGCCATTCGTTATTAAAACCCAATAACCTGTATTTATATCTGTTTTTTTCAGGACTGGAGAAATGAAGGGCCGAAAATTCAAATGTTATTTCATTATCGCCAAATGCCAATTCAAGGTTTTTGGTTTGACTTATACTCTTCTCCAGAATTATTCGTCCCTTTATTTTCTGTCCGGGAACAACGGGTGAATTATGTAACCTTAGACCTGTAATTTGCACCGATGCAGGAAAAGGATTGGCTGTAATACTATCTGGGGAAAAATATGTTAACCCATCAATTCCCCCGAAAAACATAAGCCCGCCATTCTTTAAATTAAACGAACCGTTTGAAAGGAATTTACTTGATTGTAACCCATCATTAGGGCCATAAGATATAAATTTATGTGATTCAGGATTATATCTTGTAATACCCTTATTAGTTCCCAACCATAGGTTTCCGTTATTATCCTCCTCCATTGAAAAAACAATTCCACCACTTAACCCATCTTCTTCAGTAACATGTTTAAAAGTTATTCTTTTCTCAACCAGGGCCTTTTCAAGAGTTATGCCGGTTGGTATTTCGACCTTATTAAGCCCGCTTCCGGTTGCAACCCAAATATTTCCTTTACTATCTTCCAAAACACTGTAAACATCGTTATAGGTTAAACTATTGGCGTTTCCCGGAATATGCTTTAATGTATGAAAACCTCCTGTGCGGTTAAAAATATGGTTGAGATGTATAACACATACCCCACCACCTTTGGTCCCAACCCAAAGGTAATCGCGGGAGTCAATAAAAATTGAAAGAATTTTATCGCTGCTAAGGCCAATAAAGTTTTCGGGTGAATGGTTATATTGCACAATACTTCGGCTGTTCTTGTTTATGTAGCCTAAACCCTGACCCCAGGTACCAAACCAAATATTTCCCCTGGTGTCTTCAAATAACGAAAATACAAAACCATTTACAACATAACTGTTAAAACCTGAATTTTCCGAAAATCTGACCAGGCTATTTGTTGTTGATCCAATCCAGAGTGCATTTTCACTATCGCACAAAAGGGATATAATTTCGCTTTTCCACAAATTTGAACTTAAAATTACTCTTGGAATATTACCTGTTTTCTCAATTTTGTTCTCTACAATTTTAAAAACATCAATTCCTGAACTTGCAGTACCAACCCAAAGTGTACTATTATTACCTGTTATTGATGTTATAAGGTTATCGTTTAACCCATCACGGTATCGGGTTTTTGGACCCACCGAGTAAAACTTTTTCCCATAAAGGTCAATATAACCCATTCCTTTACTTTCAGTCCCTATCCATAATATGCCTGTACGGTCAATAAGCAATGAGTTAATAATTATGTCAGGTATTCCGGATAATCCAAAACTTGAATATGTATATATGGCTTCTATTTTTTCATTTCCAATACGTATCAGCCCTCCGCCCCTTGTGCCAAGCCATATGTTACCATTATGGTCTTCAACAACCTGCTCAACCCAATCAACAGGAAGTCTTCTTTCCGGCATCTGTGATGTACCAAATTTAATAATTGAAAATCGGTTTTCCTCAACTTCGGGTTTCAGTTTAAAAAGGCCATCATACGAACCCGCCCAAATATTACCTTTTGAGTCAATTATGATATCGGTAAAAATTGTAACTTCCAGGGTTTCAGCAGAAATTGACCTGAACTCGTTACGCTCAATATTGTATTCAAATAAACCCTGCCCGGCACCAACAAGAAGTTTTCCGGGTTTGTATTCATAAATTGAAGCTACAGAAATATTTAGTTTTGAAGGGATAAATGGTTCATTGGTTTCTCTGCGGTAAACGGCGTTTTTTGAAAGATTTTCAGGTTTATATATTTCACCGTCTGTTTCCCTGAAATTAAATAACCCTTCGGTGGTACCAACCCATAATTTATTCTGGGAATCAAGGTAAATATCACGAATTAAATCATCATAGGTTAAATTGTTGAAACGTGTAATAATTCCTGTGGCAAACTCCATCCGGTTAACACCACCACTTCGGGTTCCAATCCATAAATACTTACCCCTGTCTGGTTCAAGGCATGAAATTTCATTATTTGATAAACTATTGTTGCTGTTTGGATTATACTTAAAGTTTATCAGATCATATCCATCAAAACGATTTAATCCATCCTTTGTTCCTATCCATAAAAAACCTATTGAATCCTGTACCATTGCCAATACAGATGGCTGTGAAAGGTTCTCGGATGCCGGTAATGTCCTGAAATTTAGGTTTCGCTGGTTGGAATATAGTTCCTGGCTAACAAGAAAAAAATTTACTACTATCCAAACCCCCAACATTCCACAAATTTTCATGAATATTTATGTTTTTAATTCTTTCCGGGATAATCAAATTCGGGAAATTTTTTTTTTAAATCCCTTAAGGTTCTGACCTATTATTTTTGGTCTTTTAAAAAACTACCATTTTTTTTAATAAGTGTTTATAAACCTGTTAGATATGAACCCTTTAAATGTTTCTGTAAAGATTAAAAAAATTAATGAATTTTCACAATTGACAAATTTTACCCTATTAATTTACAAATCAATAAGTAAAGTATTAACTCAAATACTGCTTTAAAAATGTTTATGCAATAAAAGATAATAAACCAGCATCTTTTAAAATTGCTGAAAATGTATTGACGAATATAATTGAAACCAAGTTAATCTTTATTCTGGTCCCAATTATCGGTACGGAAAGGTGAAGCGGGCAAATCTTCCTTATTATATAAATTTACACCGGCGGGATTGTCGGCCCAGGCATAGCGCACAGCCACTGGATTTTCAATATTATCACACCATACAATAATCTTATCCTTCCCTGTAATTAGGGCTTTGGCCCAAACAAATTTTTTATCGGACCCACATATTGCAAAGGCACCTTGTTCATTATCGCCCTTAAAAATCAATCCCGAACCAACTTCAGAAAATGTAAGTTCAATTTTATTTCCGTTTACCACCATTGATTCATAAACCGGACCTGAATAAACAATGTTTTTGTTATTATAGGCTATTTTTTGTGCTGCAAAAGCCAATCTTTCACCAACATCCTTTTTGTTTAAAGGATGAATATCATTCCACTCGCCAATGTCGATGGTAACAGCCATACCGGTGTTTTTCACATTCAGGGTTTTGGATTGCGATTCACGTAATAACGCCCAATTACTTTCAGAAGGTTTATCTTTAACTTCCATATAATTGGCAAGTTGAACGAATAAAAACGGAAAATCACCCTGATTAAACCTTTCTCTCCAGTCTGCTATCATTGCGGGGAAAAGCTCCCGATATTCCATAGGGCGGCCTGCATTTGATTCTCCCTGGTACCAAATTACCCCTTTTATGCCATAATTAATTAATGGCGATATCATACCATTATATAAACCTAATGGTTTCCATCTGATAAAAGTCTGGCCGGCAAGGGGCTCCATTCCGGCTCCCTGTTTATAATGCCATTCTCCCTTTAAATCAATTTTAGAATCCCCTATTACCAATTCATACTCTTTGTCGGGGACAAAACCGCCCTTGCCTGATGAATTAATAACCCTTACAACGATAGTATTTTCACCCTTTTTTAATAATCCGGCCGGAATTTCATACCTGCGGGGCGGATACTGGTAACTTACTGTACCAACAAAAGAGCCGTTAACATAAACTGAGTCTGCATCAACAATTCTGCCCAAAATCAATAAGCCATTTTTGCCGGCTATATCATCCGCTATATTTATTTTCTTTCTGAACCAAACTACCCCATTTTTAATTTCAGGCTCTGAGTCAGACCAATATCCAGGAATATTCATTTTAGCCCAGTCATTACAATCAATGTTTGGATCAAACCAATTATTCGTTTTATTTCTATATCCCTCATCCTTTTGCCTTAATAGCCTGTACCAGCTTTGAATGCGTATATTATCACTGTTTTCAATCTCTTTAATTAAATTGTTATCCCTAAACATTAAAGCTTCATTGTATTGACGTTGAAAATTAATTAAAGTATTTTCGCTCATCCAGGCCTCAACCGGCGAACCACCCATGCTGGCGTTTATTATACCTATTGGAATGCCGTTTTTACGATAAATTTCCCTTGCAAAAAAATATGATACCGCCGAAAAATCAAGAACGTTGTTTTTATTTGCATAAGCCCAGCTTCCACCGGTTAAATCTGATTGTGGTTCAACAAAATTATATCTGTGTGGTACAGAAAAATTCCTGATATTTGAATTCTCCGAACCAACTATTTCATTTTCATAAATCCATTGAACTCTTCGCATTGGTAATTCCATATTTGATTGTCCGGAGCAAATCCAAACGTCGCCTACTAAAATGTTGCTTATTTCAATTGTATTTTTCCCTTTTATTGTCATATTAAAGGGACCTCCTGGTTTTAACCCATTTATTGTAACTGACCATACTCCATTATTATTGGCCCGTGTACTGTATACTTTATCCAGGAAGAATACCTTCACTTTTTCATTTTTCGATGACCAACCCCAAATTTTAACTGCTGAATCACGTTGTAAAACCATACCATTGCTAATTAACCGAGGGAGTTTAACCTGGCTAAATAATTGAACTGCAAATAATAAGAAAGTGATTAATATTAAACCTTTTTTCATCTGTTTATAATAATTAAAATAATATCCTACAGTTTTTTTCTTAATGCCCGAGAATTGGATTTCCCCATTTAAAGGGTGCATCATGCTTAAATAAAATGAATGTTTAAGCACTAAAAATTCAATTATAAAAATCCTGCCAAAAATAACCAATTAGTGCCTTAAATTAACTTATTAAACACAAAAAAACAATTTGTAACACTTAAAAAAGCCCTTGTTTTTGTTGATGTTTTTCACCGGCGACAACCCAACCAATTCCCTGGCCTTATTAATTTCAACCAAATTTAATAAGCTCTCATCCTTATACAAATAATTTTTTATTGCAAATGCAGTTTTCAGTGTTGAACCTTTAATCCGGATGGTGCTTTCGCCACTACGGGCAGGGTGTATATGTATATAAAATTCGGGGTCATCGCCCATCCTTAATATCCATTCAGAATTATCATGTAGTTTTATTAATTCATAACCATTTGGTTTTGATATCCATTTTTTAAATTCCTCCATTTCAAAATGCCCTAATGTTTTCAAAATTGTTAAAATTTCGTTGCAAATTTCTTCAGGTTCCAAAATACCAGTGTAATAATCAATATAGTTATTACACATGGTATTTAAATATTTTAAAATAGTACCTGTTTCATCTTTTTTAATAAAATCCAGAAAATAGCCTTTATGATGCTTAAATGCATTAAACTTAACCGGAGCCTGAATTTTGATTAAACCATCCATTAAAAATTGTATTAAGTAGGGGCAATGGTTTTAAAATAAACCCAAATTTGTTTTTAGCCATTTTTTCTAATGACCGTCATTAGAAATTAATAGTCATAAGTTATTGA
>JBBIVA010000087.1:0-16247 GCA_037439945.1 Marinilabiliaceae bacterium | reverse complement strand
AAATAGCAATTTTGGAGTGAAATTTGAAATATGTATGACATAATATCTGAAGTCTGTAAAGATAATTAATTCACTGAAATACATATGTTACATATGTATTAGCATTAAAAAAAATTAACAATTATTATTTGAAATCTACAAATTATTACTTATTATTGCATTTCAGTTTTTATTAGTAGGATGTAATATAATATGACGAAAGTCACATATAGACCAGGGTTTGTTTGAACAATATTGAGTTTATTGGTACAATTATATTAAGTAACTGAAATAATGGCTATAATTTTTAAAGTAATCTTCATATGAAAGAAAAAGGTAAAATAATGACAGATATCCTTTGGGGTACTAAGTCAAAGCTTTTCCTGATAACCGGGATATTATTATTGTTTGGATTTGGCTTTAATGTTTTAGCCAATTCAACTGTTAAAACATTGAGTTTTTCCAATGATATTAATTACGATATTGGGAATACTGAAGGTAGGTTGGATGTTCTATCTCAAGATATCAAAAAAAATGTTAAAGGGACAGTTAAAGATGGTCAGGGTTTTTCAATACCAGGTGTTAATATAATCGAGAAAGGTACAAGTAATGGCGTAATTTCAGATATAAATGGAGATTATTCCATAAATGTAACAAACGGATCGGTATTGGTGTTTTCTTTTATTGGCTTTAAAACACATAGTGTTTTAGTGGCAAACCAAACAATAATTGATGTGGTTTTGGAAAGTGATGCTATAGGGTTAGATGAGGTAGTTGTAGTGGCAATGGGAGTAAAGGCTGAAAAGAAAAAATTGAATTTTGCAGTTCAGTCAGTTGATGCAGATGATATTGTTACTGCCAGGCAAGGGAATTTTGTAGAATCGTTACAGGGGCGTATCGCCGGTGTTGAAGTCTCATCAACAGGTGGCTCTCCAACAGCTAATTCCCAGATATTAATTCGTGGAATATCATCAATAAATCCCTCTCAAAATAATGAACCGATATTTATTTTAAACGGGATGCATGTTTCAGGTGGGGCATCAAGAGCTGCTGAGATAAACCCAAATGATATTGAAAGCGTAACTGTTTTAAAAGGCGCCGCAGCAGCTGCTCTATATGGGCAGGAAGCATCAAACGGGGCAATTATAGTTAATACTAAAAATGGTAAAGAAGGTGAATTATCTGTAACCTTAAGCGCCACTCTTCAAATAGATGAGGCTTTTCGTGTTCCGGAAATCCAGAAAATGTACTTAAGGGGTTCTCAAGGGGTATATCGTGAACAATCAATGGGTGGCTGGGGGCCACTGGCACCTGAAGGAACCAAGATTTACAATAATGCTGACAACTTTTTAGGAACCGGAATATATCAAAAATATGATTTTTCTGTTTCCGGCGGTTCATCAAAGTTAAATACTTACTCATCGGCAAGTTATACCAAACATGTTGGTATTGTACCAGATGATTTTTTAGCCCGGTGGAGTGTTATGTTTAAATCGGTTTATAAACCGTCAGATAAACTAAGTTTGGATTTCATGGCAAATTTAACCCAGCGTGAGTCACGTGGCTTTGGGGCCTCTATGGGTTCGGTTTATTCATGGCCCATTGACGATGATATGGGCAATTACAAAAATCCGGATGGATCAATTCGTTGGCTGTATATCAATAGCGATAATTACAGAAACTCACCAATGAATCCCAACTGGTCAAGAAATGAAGACACAGGGTTGGCCGAATCTAACAGGTCATTACTACAGGCTACTGTTACATGGGATGTAATAAAAGACCTTCAGGCTATTGGAAGGGTTGGTTATGATTTAATAAACTCCGAAAGTAAAAGTATAACCACACCACGTTGGCCACTCGAAGCAGGTGTTACACCTACCCCGGAAGACTATCCTTTTTTGGGGTCATTTTTTTACACCGATGGAAAAAGTTCCGTAGTGAACGGAAGTATAATGATTAATTACCAAAAAAACCTTGTAAAGGATTTGAAATTAGAAGTTCTTGCCGGTTTTGATGCTAAAAGAACAAGAGGTCGTTCTGTGGGAATGGGAGGGCGCCATTTTATAGTTCCTGAATGGGAAAGCATTATGAACCTGGGCGATATCCGTAGGGAAAATATTACTATGGGAAGAACTGAGCGCAATTTGCTGGGATATTTTGGCGAAATAAAATTTGATTACCGAGGACTTGCTCAATTGGGCGTTACTGCAAGAAATGACCATTCATCAACCTTACCTGCTGAAAACAGGTCATATTATTATCCATCATTTAGCGGTGGAATAATTTTTTCTGAACTATTTAAAATTAACAATAGTTGGTTAAATTATGGGAAATTACGAGGAAACTGGGCAAAAGTTGGTAAAGATGCCCCACTTTACAGGTTAAATAAATGGTATAAAGCAATGCCTCATCCTGATGGAGGTTACGGAGTGGATCCAACCCGTAGTAGTAACCCACAGTTAAAACCCGAAATGACCACATCATGGGAATTGGGCCTTGATACCAGGATGTTTAGGGAAAAAACGAGATTTGATATCGCATTATATTCAACATCTGTTGAAGACCAAATTGTTGAAGTGCGCGTTTCTCCTGCATCAGGTAATATTCTACAGGTTAGGAACGAAGGAACAATTACCAATTCAGGTTTTGAATTTACCTGGGACCAATCTCTGGTAAGATCATCAGGAATTAACTGGAATGTGGTAACAAATTTTGGGTTGAACAGGGGTAAAGTAGAAAAATTGCCAGAAAATATAGTTGAGGTTTATCATCACGAAGGAAGGCATGGTAATATCGCAACAACGGCTTATTTGGGCGGATCAACAATGGCATTATCTGGAACAGATTATTTGCGTAACAGCAAAGGGGCAATTATTGTAGATGGAAATGGTTATCCGAAAATAAATGCATCACCGTCATTACTAATTGGTAATAGAGAGGCTGATTTTACTGTTGGAGTTTTAAATAAAGTTGACTACAATAAATGGAGCCTTTCAATGATGATCAATATGAGAAAGGGTGGGGATGTAGCAAACCTTACCCTTAGAGGGCTGATGGGCAACGGACAGGCCAAAATAATGGAAGACTACCGTAACCGTTTGGTTTTGATTGATGGAGTGGTTGAGCAACCTGATGGCACATTTGTACCTAATACCAAACCAGTTGTATACGATCAGACTTTTCATACTAACTATGTTGCAACCGTTGGATCCAATTTTATCGAGGACGGATCATTTGTCAGGCTGGGCTATGTAACAGTTGGGTATGATTTTAGCAAGTATGCAGATTTGCTTGGAATGAAGACATTAAAATTTTCTGCCACAGGAAGAAATCTATTGCTGTTCACTGCTTATAAAGGGTCAGACCCTTTAGTGAACTATACAGGAACTTCGGGTGGAACAGGAACTTTTGGAGTTGATTTCTATAATACTCCAATTACAAGAAGTTTTTCTTTTAACCTAAGTGCAACTTTTTAATAATCTCAAGTTATGAATACTATAAAATATCTTCTCATTTTATTGACATTGTGGCTTGGAATAGCCGGATGTGATGATTTTCTGGGTGATAATAAGGACCCGGACGCAGTAGATAAAGTGCCTCCTCATCAAATTATGCCCGTTGTTTTGTTTTACTCGGCCCTTCAAAATTTTGATCATGGCGAATATGGAAATTATTTGGCCCAAAGTTTAACAACGGCCGGCAAAAGCCAAACAGGGGCTTTTGCTTATCGCGGGGGATGGGAATTTCTTGGAATGAACCGCCATCCCCAATGGAGAAGGCATTATTATGATGTAGGGTCTAATGCAAACGAGCTTATTAAATATGCTGAAGATGAAAATTCTGTTAACTATATAGCATTAACAAGGTTACTTAGATTAATATCGGTACAGCAAACAACCGATGTTTTTGGTGATATGCCACTTACACAAGCCTATAAATCATCATCACCAAAGTATGATACCCAGGAAAGTATTTACCAGTGGATGGAAAATGAAGCCAATGAATTAATAGAACTTTTTAATAATCCTGACGTTTATAAAAATACGAACCGTCCAATGGATATTAAAACCGACAGGGTGTTTGGAGGGGATATGACTAAATGGAAGCAGTTGGTTTTTGCTATTCAGGCCCGAATTCTTCTCAGAAAAATACCTAATATCTCAACTGATGTTTCAACATGCAATAAAATTATTAGTGCGGCAGAAACGGCATTGACGGGTTGGAGCGATCCTAAATATAAATTTGATGGTGGCTCAAGTGTTGAGAAAAACTGCATGTGGGGAAGAAATAATAAACCTGTTAACTCATGGGAAAGCAGGCAAAATGATTTAAATGGAGCTATCCCTTCCAAATTTTTTATGGAAAATATTCTTGGGTATAATGCAGGAACAGATAATGCAACTGATCCACGGCTTGCTTATATAATGAAAAAAAGGGCAAATGATATAGGTGAGGTTAAATTTCGCTATTTAGAAAGTAATTCAGGAATGCCGGCATCACATAAAATTGAATGGTATCCTGATATGTATGAGAATGTCATGTGTAACGATACATCAACAATTATTTTGTTTACCCGTGGTGAGCTACATTTTATAATTTCTGAAGCAGCATATTGGGCGGGTGATAAAATTAAAGCGGTTGACCACCTAAAAAATGGAATTCAATATCATATGAACCGGCTAAAAGTTCCGGGAAGTGCTATAAATGCCTTTTTAGAAAATCCTGTTTTGGTTCCAGGTACATCAAATATAACTATAAGCCACATTATGCGTCAAAAATATATTGCAATGTATTTGCAACCTGAACTGTGGAATGATTTGCGCAGGTATGGTTATAGTAATGATGTTAATAACCGGAAATATGACAATGTTGTAGTTTACCCTGGTTTACGCAGGCCCCATAATCTTTATGAAGCCTACTGGGCCGGGACTGAACATTGGATACAAAGATTGAATTACGATCCTGAAACTGAGGAAAAGTATAATCGTAATGAATTAATACGGTTAGGGGCTTTTAGAAACCATGAATGGCTTAAAAAACCAATGATATGGGCCCCTCAAAATTAATTTTCAATTATTTGCTTACATTAAAAAGAAAATCCGATGAAGACTAAGATAATCAATTTAATAATTGTATCATTTGGGTCCTTGTTTTTCCTGTCATGTGAAATTCATGATCCCATAGCCGAATTATCACGTCCTGGCAACTTTGCTGCAAATGTATATTGGGATATTCCAAACACAGTTGTTAATGCAGGTAGTAACGTTCCCTTTTATAGCGAATATTGGTCTGTTGATGGTAAAATTGAATATTTGGGTGTTTATTATGATTTGGTTCGAAAGATATCCTACTCAATAACATATTTTGGTAACGGGTATACATTTTCATTTGATTCAACAGCTATTGCGCGTGAATTTCAGGAAATTACAAAATATCAACATTCAGCCTCTTTTTATAATCCCGAAAAGAAAGCTTTTGTATTTGAAAATGTTTTCCCTGTAAGCTATACATTGTCGGGTTTTGAAGAAAGGAACCCTGTCACTTTTAATTTAGCACAGGTTAATCTACTCTATCCTCCGAATATTCAAAACAGATTTTATGAAGGGGTGTTTACAACACTTACCTATAATGATTTGAATACTATTCTGGTTATTAACAATCAACTAATTTCAGCAGTCGATTTTGAAACCCATTTTGATGTTATAGTTGATCCCGGAACCCAGCAGGTGAAAAAAAATGTTAAACCAACTTCTGTAGCAACGCTAAAAGGGTTGTTAAAACAAGTACCATTATCATCATTGGTTTTCAATCCAAACCGACAGTATTTTGGGGTTATTTTTTCTCGATCATATGAATTAAATGCCAGGTTAAGGGTCGTAAATGGTAATCAGATTGAAAATTTCTCTGATTCAAAGAAGATTACCATATTATAAATAAAAAACAATAAACAAGTTAATAGTATGAAACGGGCATGATTCGTTAAACACAAACACGGATGAAAATTCATCATGCGAGTTCCATCCGGCCTTATTTAAAAATTATTTCGGATGAAAAAGATAAATCATATAATTTTCAGCGTTTTGATTTTGCTTTCATTTAATGCTTTTTATGGATGTGAAAGAGAAATAAAACCTGAGGAATTTGGCACTGAAGAGGTTGATTTTATTTACGTTGGTCAATCTATTCACTATGTGGTAGGTTCAGAAATATCATTTATAAATAAATCCATAGTTGGTTCAACATGGGATTGGAGTTTTGGGGATGGACAAGTTTCAAATGAGAAAAATCCGGTTTACAAATATTCTAACCCCGGAACCTATACAGTTACCCTATCGGTTGATGGAGGTTTATATATTGTAAAAAAGAAACTGTTTATTAGTGATATTGTCCCGGTGGTAAAGTTTTCAACAACCGATCCGGCTATAATTTTCAATAAATCTGAAGTGCAATTTGATGTATTGCTGGAAAATCCGGAAAATAAAACTGTTACTTATTCATGGAAATTTCCTGTTGGTACCAGTGGGGAGGGGGTTGATGCATCTGGATTGAGTGCAGTAAATAAGCCAAAGGTTGTTTTTGGCAGTATTGGGTCTCAAATGGTTACTTTAACTGTAACAATTGGCGATAAGCAACTGGCCGCGGTAAATGTAAACGTTAGGGTTAATTATAATAAACCTGCCCGTACATTGTATTACGCAGTTAAAGGGGGTAATTTGGTTGCGAAGAAAATAATTGATGAACTTTCGCCAGTGTTAAACAATCCGTTTGATTTAGGTTACAGATCAGGAAAACACCCTTTAACTCTTCAGTTTAGTGGTGATTGGCTATATGTATTCGATGCCGGTACACGTACTGGTTTTACAGCAGCACCACTACATTTAACAGCAGGCGATGGTGAGTTATTCGCTGTTTTTCATGATGGCAGCAAAAGAGAAACTGTTGTTGAGAACTTTGGTGGAGATACATTTCTGGATTTTTATTATGGATATATTGACCAACAGGAGGGCAATATTTATTGGACTGATCGCCGGCAGGGCGTATATAAAACTTCGGTAAATACGCGAAACCGAAAGTTTTCACAAACTGAGTTCCAATATTTTGTGCAGAACGAGTGGCTTGGGTATTATGCAAATGGTATAACATGGGGAAATGTAAATGGCCCATTTTTTAAATATAATGGTGTTTTTTGGTGGGCAAAAAACTCAAACGGAGCTGGTATATTCAGGTTTGTGGAGAATGATATTTTAGGTAGGGCCCGGAAAGATGGCGATCCTCTTCCGGCATCAGGTGCGTTATTTGTTAACCAGCGTAAAGTACGGGGTATGGTTATTGATGAAGTGAACCAAAAGCTATACATATCTACTCAGGATGACTGGCGGATAAGACGTTATAATATAGATGGAACAGGGGTACGAACCCTGGAAGCGGCACCATTTGATGGCGAAGGTGGAACATCTGAAGGGCTTTTTGTTACAGGTATGGCAGTTGATGTGGCTCCTGATGGGTCAGGATATATGTACTGGGCTTACAGGGGGCCAGCAGTTCCGGCAGGCGTTGACAAGGAAGAATATTATGCTGCAAACCCCACACACCGTTCGGGGATTAAACGTGTAAAACTTAACGAAGAGAACCCGGTTGTGGAATATTTTATTAAAGATGTTGAAGTTTACGGCTTGGCTATCGACAAGATGTTGAGGTGAAATAATTTAACCCATTTAATGGTTCCCTTTTTTTGCGAATAAAAGTAAATAGTTAAAAGTAATTAAGTATAAAAGTTGTTTATCAGCAAGATTGATATGTTAATTATCACGTATTGTGCTGGTAGAAATTGTAAAATAAATTGCAATGCAGATAAGAAAATTATTTTCAATATTATTGGCGTTAGCTATATCGTTATCCGTTATAGCCCAAAGTCCAAAGCGGGAAATGCGTTCAGCATGGGTAACAACAGTTTGGGGGCTTGATTGGCCTGGAACTAAAATTCCAATTTCAGGTTCTCAAACCAGCGCCATAAATGCACAAAAAACGCAGTTTATAACGCTAATTGATGCTCTTAAATCTGCGAATATAAATGCAATATTCTTTCAGGTCAGATCAGAATGTGATGCCTTATATCCATCTTCATATGAACCCTGGTCGGCCCATCTTGTGGCCGACAGAATGAGCACATCAACTTTTACTGTTGGGTATGATCCATTGCAATTTGTTGTTGAAGAGTGTCATAAAAGAGGGATTGAGGTACATGCGTGGATTAACCCTTACAGGTTTGAATCAACAGTAGGTAAATATTCCGGAAAGCCGGGTGATTACAGGTTAACCAACCCTGAATGGGTTTTGGAGTATCCTGGCGGAGGTTCCATTCTTGATCCGGGTAATCCAGGTGTGCGCCAGCGAATAGCGAATATTGTTTCCGAAATTATTACCAATTATAATGTGGATGGGGTAATTTTTGATGATTACTTTTATGCCTACGGAGGGACTTCATCAACTTTGGATTTATACTCCCAAAACCTGTATAAGCCTGGAAGTATGTCCCTGGCTGATTGGCGTCGCGATAACGTAAACCGTATGGTGGCAGATGTTTATAATGCAATAAAAGTGATAAAACCCTGGGTTAGGTTTGGTTTGTCACCATTTGGTATCTGGACTACAAGCCAAAGTGTTGCCACATCACGAGGGCTTACATTACCTGAAGGAATTACCGGAATGGATGCGTATTCAACCATTTATTGCGATCCTGTTGCCTGGCTTTCTGATGGAACTGTTGACTATGTTTCTCCGCAGCTCTATTGGCCAACAACAAGTGTCGGACAGGATTATAAGAAACTTGCACCCTGGTGGTCGGGAGTTTCCAATAAATATCACCGACATTTTTATTCAAGCCATTCTTTGTCAGGGTTGGATGCATCAAGCTATGCCCCTCCTGCCGATTTAAAATCAGGGAAGATTGTATTACCTGATCTTAAAGGGTTATCACTTATCGAGTATTATTCTAAGCCGTTACCTGCATTAAAAGCTGCACCAACTGAATGGGGGTTGCAAATTTACTGGAACCGTCTTTCAGATAAAAATGGTGCCCCGGGAAGTGTATTCTTCCGAGCATCACAGTTTTACACTACAGGCTTTATTAATTACCTAAAAGGCAACGAATTTAAGTTTCAATCGTTACCTCCTGCAATCAGCTGGAAATTATACCAGAATAGGGCCGTACCTAATAATTTAAGAATAGAAACAGGTTTTTTTAAATGGGATTCATCTGAAGATAATGTCAGGTATGTGGTTTATTTAATACCAAATGACAAGTTGGGAGAAAGGGGTAATTTCTTTAAAAATGATTACCTTTTGGGTATTTCATATCAAAAAAGTTTTGATTTATCACCATACTCTGCATTGTTAAGCAGTCATACTTTAGGCGTGTCAGTAATTGACAGGTACGGAAATGAATTTGCCCCTGCTTTAATGGGATATACACCTGTTGTAAATGAACAGGCTGTTTTGGTATATCCCGCAAACCAACAACAGGTTTTTCAGCCCTTTTCATTCAATTGGAATCTTGTAAATGGAGCTGAAGGTTATATTATTGAAGTGGCAAAAGATATTGAATTTAATAATGTGATATACAGAAGGGAAGTCGTGACCAATAATTTTGATGCATCTAATATATCCTTAGTAATAGGAGAAAGTTACTATTGGAGAATTCGCACCCGAAAAATTGGTGTTGATGATGTTGTATCACAATCCAGATCTTTTAATCTTGTGCAACAGCCTCAGCCTGTTATTACAGAACCTGTTAATAATGAAATAAATGTTAGTACAACCCCAAAAATTAAATGGAACCTATTTACTCCGGGGTCAAAGTACCGTATCCAGATAGCACCAAACACGGCTTTTACAGGTGTTGTTCATGATGCTGGTGACATTCAGGCTCTGGAATATAATGTTCCGTTAGGGGTTTTATTTACATATAATACCTACTATGTTAGATTAATGGCCTCTGATGGTAGTTATAGTTCAATATGGTCTGACCCAATTAAGTTTTCAACAATTAACACTCCACCGGCAGTTCCAACAATTATTTCTCCAGTGCAAGGTAGTTCTGTAGGCGGTCTTTCTGTTGCTGTATCATATACAGAAGATATTTTGGCATCCGGTTTTAGAGTTGAGTTGTCAACTTCTCCATCGTTTCCTGTTTTTGGCGGAAACCTAAAGGTTTTAAATGCCCAGGCCTTAAACTACCAGGTTACTTTCGAAAACCTGATTAATGGTACATGGTATGCACGGGCGAGAGCGAATTACGGAGTTGGGTTAAGTACAGCCTGGTCGCCAATTGTTTCATTTTTTGTTGTTGCCACTAATGTTAATGATTTGGAAAGCAGGAAATTCTCTGTATTTTGTCAAACCCGGTTATCTAATAATGTAATACACTTGGTTACTCATGAAACAACATTTGTAAAATTATACTTAACCGATGTATCCGGAAAAATTGTTATGATGATAAGAAATGATCTGTTTTATGAAGGTGAAAATGTTGAAACATTTTTAACTAATTCGCTTGCTGATGGGATATATTTTTTGGTTGCTGAATCAAAGTATGGTCGTAGAACTTTAAAACTTATAAAAGACGGCAAATAGTAATTTCAGGTTTATTATTTTTTATCCTATTTCTAAATATATCAATTAAGGGTTAAAGCAAATTATGAGATATTTAAAAAATTTAGCCCAAATAAGATTATAAATAGGGTATATCAAAGGTGGATTATTATATGCCGGAATTGTTCATATCTCTTTTTGTTAAAATATATATGATGTAATATTATAATTAATAAGTATAAGTTTTCTATTGAAATCTAAAGTATGTGTTATTTATTGGTAGTAACCATAATAAACAGAAAAACAAAGCTATAGCATATTTTATTCTGTATTATATGGTATTACGTGATTATGGCAATAGCTTAAAAAATATTAAACAAAAACGAAAAACATTTAAAAAATATTTTATATTTGTTATTGCCATAAATAAGTAATACAAAAAACATTGTTAAATGAATTTTTTTGTTTTAAGAATTTAACCCCTTAATAATAAGTGCTATTTATGAAAAAACTATTACTATTTCTGACTTTATTAATTGCTTTTAATATTGTAGTTTTTACACAGCCTAAAGTGTCAGGCAAACCCAGTATTTTAATAAAAAATGAAGGGAATAGCTACCTAAATGCCGTTTGGTCGCCTGATGGTAAAAGTATTGCATTTTCATCTGATAGGCATGATGGTATCTGGAAAAGTGATTACAGGGGGAAGAATATAGTTAAAATTACTGATGACAAGGGTGTTGGTTTTGGCTTTGTATGGTCAGGGGATTCTGAGTCAATTCTTGGGCGATCATCAGTTATCGAGAATAACCGACGCTACCAAACTGTTAAGGTTTATAATACCAAAACAGGTGGTGAAAAGGTAATCCTTGAAAAAACACGGCAATTACAAGGATTACCAACATGGAGTCACGATGATTCAAAAGTTGCAATGGTTGTTGCAAACCAGGTTAAATTCACTGAAAGCGGAAAAACTAGTTTAAAATCATCAATATCACCATCCTATGTTACCAAATTTGGTGAAGGGCTGGTTGTTTCACCCAATAAAACTAAGGATGAAATAGTTGTTTTTCCAGAATTTGCCGGTAGATTTATTTTTAACAGCCGAATTTCACCCAAAGGTAATAAAATTGTTTTCCAGGTTAGCGGTAAAGGGTTGTTTGTTTCTGATTTAAATGGAGGCAATCTTTTACATTTAGGATTTGGAGAGCATGCTTCATGGTTGCCAGAAGGTAAGTTTATTATTGTAACGATGGTTAAGGATAACGGACAGGTAATAACAGCAGGATGGCTTTACGCAGTAAATATTGAAACCGGGGCTTACTATCCAATTTTAACCGATAATGAAATAATTGCCCTTAAACCCTGCGTATCACCCAACGGGAAAAAGATTCTTTTTGATAATCCCAAAAATGGGGCAATTTATATTCTCGAAATAAATTAAGGATTAATTCTTAATTGGTTTTTTTAATTGATATTCATTTGCTTACACTGTCAAAAAAGGAAAGTCTGTACCTTAAACCATTATATAAAATGACAAATATAAATTTTAAACAAAGCCTGGTTCTAATAGTATTTTTACTTTTATCAGGACATATTTTTTCTCAATCTATAACCGGATTAAACGGTTGGAAAATATTCATAGACCCGGGGCACTCACAAAAAGAGAATATGGGTTTATACAACTATTCTGAAGCCGAAAAGGTACTTAGGGTTGCACTTGCTTTACAAAATATGTTTTTGGCCCAAACCGATATATCAAACGTTTACCTTTCAAGATTAACCGACTCAGATTTGATTTCCCTGGAGGGGCGTACAACTCTTGCCAATACCCTTGGCCCCGATTTTTATTATTCAATTCATAGCGATGCCGGAGGCCCGGCATCAAACAGTACTTTAATGTTATATGGGGGTTGGAGAAGTAATGGTATGACAATTGAAAAAACCCCTATAGGTGGAGCTGCCTATGGAGCTATATTAAATGATGATTTATCAGGGGCAATGAGAATTCCAACCCGTGGAAATTTTGCTGACCGGAATTTTTATCTGGGCGTTGTTGATAATCATGAAAACAAGTGGCCATATTTACATGTAAACCGTACTACCAATATGACATCCCTGTTAAGTGAAGCAGGGTTTCATACTAATCCAAGACAACAGCAGTTGAATATGAATGCCCAATGGAAGGAACTTGAAGCTTTATCTGCATTTCGTTCGTTTCTTGAATTTCATGGCATTAACCGCCCTGCAATAGGTGTGGCCACCGGTATTATTACCGATGAAGATACAGGGTTGCCTTTGAATGGTATAAATGTAAAAATTGGAGAAAAGGAATATAATACTGATTCATATGAATCCTTGTTTAATAAATATTCAACCAACCCAAAAGAACTGGCAAATGGCTTTTATTGGATTTCGGGATTAAATCCCGGAAGTGATGTAGAAGTAGTGTTTTCTTCACCTTTTTTTCAAACCAAAAGCCAGAATTTATCAATAATAACCAACCCCAATGGAAGAACGCACCAGAATTTAAGTTTTTTAGATGTCAAATTAACGAGTGTTGTTCCGGCAATTGTTGAGAGCGTAACATCTGAAAAGGGACTTTCATCAGTAAAACCATCAACACCTGTATTTGTTAAGTTTAGCCGCAAAATGGATAAGGGTACAATTGAATCCGCGATATCAATAAATCAGGCAGCCAGTTTAACTTATTCATGGAGCGATGATTTTACACTGGCAATTAATACATCCCAGTTAGCGTTTTTAACAAATTACTCGGTAATTATTGATGGTAGTATAGGTAAAAATTTATTGACAGGCCAGTTTCTTGATGGCGACAAAGATGGTAATGAAGGAGGAAATTATACTTTTGAGTTTACCACATCACCTGAAGACACAAATCCGCCTGTAATAATTGATAACTCTCCTGTTAATTCAGAAGTAGTTAGTGTAATCAGACCAGTAATACGCCTTGTGTTCAATGAGATAATTTCTGCAGCCAGCATTGGTGTTGATGCTATTAAACTTAAGTTACATGATGGCAATTACATTAGTGGAGAAGTTAGCCATGCAGTTGTTAACGGGAAATCTGTAATCCACTTCTTTCCGGCTACTGATCTTGTTGATAATAATTCTTATAATATTGAAATTGCCGCAGGTTTAAAAGATGAATGGGGGAATGGTACAGATTCCCAGATTATTACCTTTTCTGTAAAAGAGAATAGAATTGAAACTTTAACCAATATCGATAAATTTGATGCAATTACCAACTGGTGGCAACCACAGGCATCAGGGTCAACTGTTGGTATAGTTACCGAACAAACCAGTCAGGGTTTAAATACAACATTTTTGAATAAAACTGTTAGTACAACAGGGAGTTTGCGCTTGAGCTACGGATGGAACATCTCCCACGGCGCCCCTTACATTCGCCTTTATATAGCCCCGGCAGCAGCCCAAAATGCGAATAAATTCAATAAATCCCATGTTTTGCAGGTATATATGTTTGGCGATGGGTCAAACAACCAGTTTCGTTTTATGATCCGGGATGGGCTTGGTACCTTGGAGACAACCCAGTGGGTTTCAATAAACTGGATTGGTTGGAAATTGGTATCATGGAATCTTTCAAGTGACCCGGTTTTTGGATGGGTAAATGGAAATGGGATTTTAGACGGTACCAACTTTTATATGGATGGGTTCCACTTCAGATATGTTGCAGGTGCAAATCAGGCTGGCACCCTATATTTTGAAGATCTTAGGTTTGTTACTTTGTTAGGTGAAACACCCACCCATATTAATGAAGAAACCAAAAATGATGTAGTAATTTATCCAAACCCGGCCAGAGAAATTATAAACCTGAATTCAACCAGTTCTATACAGGAAATTAGGGTGATAAATCTTTCCGGGAACCTGGTTAAGTTAATAAAACCGGGTTCTGATAAGGCGGTTGTAAATGTAAGTGATTTCCAACCTGGATTATATATTTTCAATGTATTATCCGATAATAAATGGAATAATTATAAAGTTATTGTAGAAAGATAAAAATTAATTGTGGAGGGAGTTGTTATGTTTTTCTGATGACTCCTTCCCATATACAAAAATGCTTGATTTTTAATCATTTTAAAAATAAATTAATACGATATTAATTATAATCGAACAGTTTGTTAAATTTAAATAGAAACTAAATGAAAAAAATTTTTACACTTTTTGCAGGCCTGTTTATTATTTTCGCAATGAATGGGCAAACTCCGGTCATTACCAAATTATGGGACCGGTCAATTCAGGGAACCGCAGTGTGGGATCCAGGTGAGGGAGAATGGATTCCCGGTACACCACCGGCATGGATGGGTAGTACAACTGAAAGGGGTATGGCATATTATAATGGCAAAATCTACATTGCATCCCGTAAAACCGGAAATCAGATTATAGTACTTGATGCCTCCACTGGATTACAATTACCCGGTGAAACCATTACTCTGCCGGCCGACCCTGTTACCGGTGGAACATTTGCTATTAATACCATTTCAATTACGGCCGGCGGTAAAATGTTTGTTAGTAACTTAGCCGCAGATATCCGTACAATACCTTTTAAAGTTTATACTATAACTCCAAAAGTTGGAGAACCAGGTTATGATATTGCCACTTTAATTAACTGGACTGCAGGTGGAGATATTATTTACAGATTGGGCGATGGAATGGGAGTTTACATTAATAATGAGAACAATGGTTATATAATTTCCGGTGATGCCAATACGGCAGCAACAAGTGCTTCTGTTTTTAAGTGGGCAATAACAAACGGGGTTGCCGCTGCCCTGCCGGAAATTATTACGTTAGCCGATGTATTCCCTGCTCCAACAGGGTCCAATCCCAAAAGGTTGGGTATTGCCCCACAATTCTGGCCACTTGATATGGATAATTTTTTAATTGATAGCCATAGTATCCAACCCACATTATATAATTCAACTGGTGCAATGCTTGGAACTTTTAACGGAGCAGTAAGGCCCCAAACACCTGGGATTTGCGGTGTAGCATACTTTAATTTTAAAAACCGTAATTTTATTGTTGCAGCTACAACTAATCATACAATTATTCCTAAAGCAGCATTTGAGGCTTTCGAAATTGTGGGTGGCGATTTTGCACAGGCAGTTTCACTTGGATTAGTTCCTGCTCTTGGACTTGGTGGTACTTCCAATGTATCTTACATAGCACCGGTAGTTGTTGATGTTAAAGCAGAAGAGGTGCTTTTCTACACTATGTCAGCAAATAATGGAATAGCAGGTTTTAAACTAACAATTGAAGGTGGCACATCAGTAATTAGCGCAAAGGAAGCCAACTCTATTTCTGTTTATCCGGTTCCGGCTACCGATGTTCTTAACTTTACAAGTGATATGTCAACTATTGAAATATATAATATTTCTGGGCAGTTGGTTCGTAAAGCCTTAAATTCCAACAAAGTTAATTTAAGTGGTTTAAAAGGTTCCTTTATTGTTAAAGCTGTTAGTGAAAACGGGCAGTATTTCAATAAGGTGATTTTGGTTAAGTAATATTATTAGTTTGTGTTAGGTTTGGGGGTTGCTCAACGGGGCAGCCCCTTTTTTTATCGTTTTTTAATGTATTAGTTTTTAACCCGGATTAGTCATTAGAAAGGCAATGAACTAATGACTTAGCAGGGATTAACC
>JBBIVA010000086.1:0-16338 GCA_037439945.1 Marinilabiliaceae bacterium | reverse complement strand
TGTTGAAACCCCGATAGTGGGGCAGGCCATTGAAGTTATTGAAGTTGGTAATGAAACAGAAAAAACCGGGCCCGAAATAGAAAAACAGGTTTCTGATTATTCAGCAATACAGGAAGAAACTATAGAAAAACCAATACCGGTTGTTAAATACCCTGATATTGCGCAGATAAGGGCAAATTCCCCATCATTTCGGGGCCCTTTGGGTAACGGGGTGTTTACTCATAAAAATATACCTGTAGATTTTGACGTATCAACAGGGAAAAATATTCTTTGGAAAACAACTGTTCCACTGGCTGGATATAACTCCCCGGTAGTTTGGGGAAACCGTGTGTTTCTATCTGGAGCCAGTGCCCAAAAGCGCGAGGTTTACTGTATAGATGCCAACAATGGAAAAATACTCTGGGGTAAAAGTGTTGACAATATTGCAGGGTCTCCATCAGTTCCTCCAAAAACTACCGAAGATACAGGGCTCGCAGCCCCATCGCTGGCAGTTAACGGAATAAATGTTTTTGCCATTTTTGGAACCGGTGATGTTATCTGTTTTGATATGGAGGGAAACAGGGCCTGGGCACGTAATTTAGGGGTGCCTGATAACCATTATGGTCACTCATCATCGTTGCTAACCCTAAACGAAAAATTATTTGTTCAGTATGACACAAATAAGGGGCAAGGGATAATGGCACTAAACGTTACAACTGGTGAAACAATATGGGAAACCAAACGAAATGTTAAAATATCATGGGCCAGTCCTGTTTTGGCAAATATAGGCGGAAAACATCAGATAATTCTCGCCACTGACCCCATAGTAGCGGGTTATGATATTGAAAATGGCAAAGAATTATGGACTGCAAAAGGATTAATGGGAGAAGTTGGCCCATCACCTGCATTTGGCGAAGGTTTGGTTTTTGCTACCCAGGAGTATGCAACATTATTGGCAATTAACCCGGCCAACGGACAAATTGTTTGGCAAAGTAATGATTATCTATCTGAAGTTGCCAGTCCGGTAGCATCAGGAGGAATAGTTTTTATTGCAACAAGTTATGGCATACTGGTTGGTTTAGATGCCAAAACAGGTGAGAAACTTTGGGAAAACGATGGAGGGGTTGGATATTACTCATCGCCGGTTGTTGCAGATAATAAACTATTTATATTTGATATGGACGGCCGTTTACAGGTATATGCCCTTGAAAGGGAAAAGAAATTGCTGGCCGAGTCAGAATTAAAGACAAAAGTTGTTACTACCCCTGCTTTTGCCGAAGGGCGCATGTATGTGCGTTCAGGAACCACTCTTTTTTGTATTGGAAAATAATGAAATTTAAAATGGGGAATTTTTCTTTTATTGCAGGTGTAGTTTAGTTTATTAAAGAGAAAGGTTAATATGGCTGTTGAAATTCAAATAGTTGATACAATTATTGAAAAGTACGGACGACAAAAAAGGTCTGTTATTCCGGTATTGCAGGCCATTCAGAAGGAATATAATTATCTCCCCAGGGAAGCTTTATTACGGGTTAATGAAATTTCTGAAATTTCACCTGCCGATATTGAAAGTGTAGCAGGTTTCTATCATCAGTTCAGGCTCCAGCCTGTTGGAGAACACATGATAAAGGTGTGTGTGGGAACAGCATGTCATGTTAAGGGAGCAGGACAGGTGTTTGATGCATTTAAAAGAAAATTTAGATTAAATATTGACCAGGATACTGATGAAAGCGGCAAATACACTATTGAAAAGGTAAGCTGCCTGGGATGTTGTACCCTCGCGCCTGTAGTACAAATTGATGAAGTAACCTATGGACATGTTTCACCTAAACAAGTTGATGAAATTTTATCAGATTTTGAAGCCCAAAAGGATACCAAAACAAAAAAACAATACCGTAAATACGATGGAACCGAAATTGAAGGTGAAATTAGGATTGGTCTTGGTTCTTGTTGTGTTGCAAGTGGTAGTGATGAAATTTGGAAAGCCGTAGATGAAACAATAAATGAAAAGGGTTTAAAACTTAAAATGAAGCATGTGGGGTGTATTGGTATGTGTCATCATGTGCCCTTGCTCGAAGTTGTACCCGTTAAAGGCGACCCTGTAATATATTCAAAAGTTAAGGCTGAAAGTGTTACCGATATTCTAACAAAGCACTTTAAACCACGAGGTTTGCTGGCCCAATTAAAAAACCGGTTGATGCATACAGTCGAAAATATACAAACTGATGCAGGTTGGGAGGGGGTTGAGCGTTATTCGCTGGATATGCGGGAAAAGCAGGTAAATTCTTTTCTGGGAAACCAAATTCCCATTGCAACCGAGTATAGGGGTATTATTAACCCTGTTGATTTTGAAGAATACAGGCAAAGGGGTGGTTTTGATGCTTTAAAAAGAGTATTAACAGGGATGTCTCCAGCTGAAGTAATTAATGAAATTGCAGAGAGCGGAATCAGGGGACGTGGCGGAGCTGGTTTTCCAACAGGTATAAAGTGGGGTTTCACAGCAAAACAGGATAGCCAGTTAAAATATATTATTTGCAATGGCGATGAAGGCGACCCAGGCGCTTTTATGGATAGGATGTTACTTGAATCATATCCGTACAGAGTTATTGAGGGAATAATTATTGGAGCCTATGCTGTTGGTGCCGAAAAAGGATATTTTTATATAAGGGCTGAGTATCCGCTTGCAGTTAAGCGAATTAACGAGGCTCTTCAGATATGTGAACAAAATAATATACTGGGCAACAATATTTTTGGTTCGGGTTTTAGTCTCGATATTGAAATTTATGAAGGTGCAGGTGCTTTCGTTTGTGGAGAAGAAACTGCTTTGATTGCCTCCATTGAAGGACGCAGGGGTTTCCCTTCAATCCGGCCTCCATTTCCTGCCGAAAAAGGTCTTTGGGGAGTTCCAACTCTAGTAAATAATACCGAAACTTTTGCGCAGGTACCCTATATCATTAATAAGGGACCAGGCAGTTTTAATACTATTGGCACAACAAAAAGCAAGGGAACGAAGGTATTTGCCCTCGCCGGGAAAATTGCACGGGGAGGATTAATTGAAGTCCCAATGGGAATAACCATTGGGGAGATAATTTATGAAATAGGAGGGGGTATAGCCAATGGACGTAAATTTAAGGCCGTGCAGGTAGGAGGGCCATCCGGTGGTTGTATTCCGGCATGGCTTGATAATACACCGGTTGATTATGAATCACTAACCCAGCTGGGAGCAATGATGGGCTCCGGAGGTATGGTGGTGCTCGATGATTCTGATTGTATGGTTGATATTGCAAGGTATTTTCTCTCTTTTACACAGGCCGAATCATGTGGTAAATGTACTTTTTGCAGAATCGGCACACGGAGAATGCTCGATATTTTAGATGATCTTACACAGGGGAAGGCAAAAAAGGATGATTTGGATGAACTTGAGAAACTTGCTGAGAGTACTAAGA
This sequence comes from Marinilabiliaceae bacterium, assembly GCA_037439945.1. GTDB lineage: Bacteria > Bacteroidota > Bacteroidia > Bacteroidales > Marinilabiliaceae > CALEUX01. Next base: position 12,916 of record JBBIVA010000086.1, on the reverse strand, counting down.
TTGGTAGTTTGTGCGGGTTGGGTAAAACCGCACCAAATCCGGTTTTTAGCACTCTTATGTATTTTAGGGATGAGTATGAAGCTCACTTAAAAGGAATTTGCCCTACAGGGAAGTGTACGGCATTAATTACATATTCGGTAAATGAAAATTGTATTGGTTGTACATTGTGTTCACAGGGCTGCCCGGTTAATGCAATTCCATTTACACCGCACGAAAAACATTTTATTAATAAAGAACTATGCATTAAATGCAATGGCTGCAGGCTTGTATGCCCCGTTGATGCTATAGATGTTAAATCAGAGATTGGTGCATAATATATTATGGTAAAGGTAGTTATTAATAATAATGAATTAAATGTACCTGAAGGAACAACTGTTTTGAAAGCTGTCAGGATGGCCGGTTATGACGTTCCTGCATTGTGTAGTAACGAAAACCTCGAGCATATTAATTCATGTATGCTTTGTTTTGTTAAGGATGAAGTTTCCGGACGATTGTTCCCTTCCTGTTCTCATGTGGTTAAGGAAGAAATGAAAATTATTACCGAGGATGATGAATTATGTAAACTCCGAAAAACTGGACTTGAACTAATACTTAGTGAACATACCGGCGATTGTGAGGCCCCTTGTAAACTTGGGTGCCCGGCACACATGAATATACCCGAAATGAACCGCCTAATTGTAAACGGGAATTTTGTTGAAGCAATTAAAGTGGTTAAACGTGATATTGCATTGCCATCAGTTCTTGGAAGAATTTGCCCTGCCCCTTGTGAGGGGGTGTGCCACAGGAAATCTGTGGATGAAGCTGTTTCAGTTTGTTTACTTAAACGTTTTGTGGCCGACATGGATGATATTCATCCCTGGCCATTACCACCCCTAAACGAAAAAAAAGTAGCAATAATTGGAGCCGGCCCTGCTGGGTTGTCTGCAGCATACTATTTAAGGCTTAATGGGGTAAATGTTACATTGTATGATAAAAAAAATAAGCCGGGAGGTTTATTACTTACAGCAATTGCTGATGATATTTTACCCAAAGATGTGCTCGAAAGGGAAATAGCTTCAATTTTAAAATGTGGAATTAATTTTATAGGCAATACAACTGTTGATAGCAGCAAATTAAACGACCTAAGAAATGATTTTGATGCTTTGGTCCTAACTGCTGGTTCCACCAATGAAATTGTAAATTCATATAACCTTGAGCTTACAACAAACGGGTTACTGGTTAATCCAAAAACATTTGAAACATCTTCAGCAGGTATTTTTGCAGTAGGTAGTGTGGTGAGTCCTACAAGACTTGCAATTCGATCCCTGGCACATGGCAAAGATGTGGCCTTCCCTGTATTGCAATATATTAATAAGCGGGAGGTAACAGGTAAAAAGCAATTATTCAATTCAAGGTTTGGGAAACTTATGGAGTCTGAGTTTACTGAATATTTGAAAGAATCTACCGAATGCAAAAGGGTTGTAACAAAATTTGAATATGGTTATTCAGAAAAACAGGCCATTGAAGAAGCATCCCGGTGTTTAAGGTGTGATTGCCGTGCAATTGATAATTGCCAGCTTAGAAATTGGTCGGATTTTTACTTGGCTAACCAAAAGAGATTTCAAAAATCACCGCGAATGGCCATCACAAAACAATTTCAAACCAAGGGAGTTGTGTTTGAACCTGGTAAATGCATTAAATGCGGAATTTGTGTGAAGATGACAGAAAAATTTGGGGAAGAATATGGACTTGTATTTATTGGTAGGGGCTTTGATGTAAAAATTGGTGTGCCTTACGGACAAACACTTGACAAAGGTATTGAAAAGGCTGCGCTGCAGGTAGCCAGGGCATGCCCTACCGGAGCCTTAGAGCCTGGTAATTAATAAGGTACAACATACAAGGTTATAATATAAAAACACATGCAGATGAAACCAATACCGAATGTTCGGCAAAGGCCATCAAGCCTTAAACTAAAAATTATAATCGGATGAAAGTTATATTATTGTTATTAGTTTGTTTATCATTAACTACCGCAGGTTATTGCCAAACTGAAAATTGTTGGCCCATTTTTCGTGGAAGCCAAAACCTGAGCGGATATTCAAATGCAACACTGCCTGCCGAGCCAACTCTTTTATGGACATATCAGGCAGGAGATAATATCAAGTCGTCACCCGTTATTTGTAATAATTATATTGTTATTGGTTCAACAAATGGGGTAGTTTATTGCCTTAATATGGAAGGCAAACTGGTATGGAAATTTGATACCCCAAATGCAATTGAATCCCCTGCACTGATTTTAGACGGACGTGTATATATTGGAAATATGGATGGGACCTTTTATTCACTCGAATTGAAAACAGGAAAGAAACTCTGGGAATACAAAGCCGAAAATCAAATTGTGGGTTCTGCAAACTGGTGGAAAAATGGAAACACCACATATATTTTAGTTGGCAGTTACGACTATTTTTTGCATTGTATTGATGCAGCAACAGGAAAAATATTATGGAAATATGAATCGGATAATTTTATAAATGGTGCTGCCTCCTGTTCAAATGGTCAGGCAGTTTTTGGGGGTTGCGACGGATTTCTTCATTTTGTTGATATAATTACAGGGAAGCTTGTACGTAAGGTTAATGTGGCAACATACGTTGCCGGGTCAGCTGCTATTGATGGGGGTAAAGTATGGATAGGCGATTATGACGGAAAATTTTCACAGGTTGATTTTGCCATGGGAAATTTGGGTTGGAAATGGGAAGACCCAAAAGTAAGATTGCCGTTTATTGCTTCACCTTCAACTCATAATAACATGGTAATTACAGGTAATCACGATAAAAATATTTATTGTTTCGATAAAAACAATGGTAATTTATTATGGAAATTTAATACCGGAAACAGGGTTGAAGCATCACCGGTTATTGTTGGTAAAAGTGTATTGGTGGGCAATATGCGTGGCGATATGTTTTTAATTAACACACTTGATGGAAAACCCCACTGGAATTATGAAATTGGTTCTGCAATTACAGGAAATCCAGGTGTTGTGACCGGTAAAATTGTAGTAGGTACAAATAACGGAGTAGTATATTGCTTTGGCAAACAATAGGAATTTTACATTCAAAATAATTTGATTTATGAATATTGTCCAGATAATACCCGGTTCGGGGGGCACATTTTACTGTGGTAACTGTTTACGCGACAGTAAATTTGTGGTTGCTATTCGAAAAAAAGGGCACAATGTAGTTAAGGTACCTATGTATCTCCCGCTTTTTGCCGATGAACACGATATTGGTGATATACCGGTTTTTTACGGGGCAATAAGTATTTACTTAAAACAATTATACCCTGTTTTTAGGAAAGCACCATACTGGGTTGATAAATTGCTTAATTCCAAGCCAATGTTAAAATTTGCTGCATCAATGGCAGGGTCAACAAATGCTAAAGGGCTTGAAGAAATGACGGTTTCAATGTTGTTGGGCGAAGAAGGAAAACAAAGAGAGGAACTGGAAAGGATGGTGGATTGGATTGCCCAACATCTTAAACCTGATGTTGTTCATATCTCAAATGCACTGCTTTTAGGCCTGGCCCATCGCTTACATGAAAAAATTGGAGTACCGGTTGTATGCTCACTGCAGGACGAAGATGTTTGGGTTGATGTTATGAAACCAGGGTTTCAAGCCCGGGTTTGGAAACTTATGGCCGATAAAGCAGAATGGGTTGATGCATTTGTGGCTGTAAGCAAGTACTTTGGTGATATGATGAAGGAGCGTATTAACATTCCCAATCATAAACTGCACCAGGTTTATCTTGGGGTCGATCCTGAGGAATATGACTATGTTCCGGTTAATCAAAAACCACGGTCAATTGGTTATATTTCAAGAATGTGCAAAGAAAACGGATTTGATATTGCAATTGATGCATTTATTTTACTAAAGAAGAACCCTGAATTTAAAGATGTTAAATTAGTTGTAACCGGTGGATCAACTGCTGCAGACAACAAATTTATCCGGGAAATAAAGAAACGTCTAAAAAAAGCCCGCATCATTGATTATGTAGATTTTCATGATTCCTTTGAAGGCCCGGCACGAAAAAGTTTCTTTAAAAAAATATCGATAGGAACAGTACCAGTGCGCAAGGGTGAGGCTTTTGGAATGTATTTAACTGAATTAATGGCATCCGGAATACCAATAGTACAGCCGGCCTTAGGTGCATTTCCTGAAATTGTTAGTCTGTCAAAGGGTGGATTAATTTACGAGCCAAATACCCCCGAAGTATTAATGAAAACATGGGGAGAATTGTTGGCTGACAAGGGTAAACTTGAAGAATTGAGTAAAAGTGCCAGAAAAGGGGTTGAGCAAAACTTTAATATTCACGTTCATGCCGATGAAATGATAAAAGTTTATAATAAATTAACCAAAAGACAATAAGCATGCAATTGACCCTCAATAATATAAATAAGGGCTATGGTAATCCTGACAGTAATGCATTCAGGGCCGTTATTTCTAATCTGAACTGGAAAGTTGAATCGGGTGACCGGATTGGTATAATAGGTCCTTCTGGATCAGGAAAATCAACTTTATTGAACCTCATTGGCACATTAGACCGTCCCGACACAGGTAAGATATTGTTCAATAATGAAGATATTAACCATTTAGGTAATAATGAACTTGCAAATTTCCGTAACCGTAACCTTGGATTCGTTTTTCAGCAACATTTTTTATTACCACAAATTACCTTGCACGAAAATGTTCTTTTACCTCTTATTCCTGATGGTACTGCAAATAATCCTGATAAACGTAAATGGGCTGAATACCTATTGCGGAAAACCGGTATATGGGAACAAAGATGGCAAAAACCTTCACAGCTTTCAGGTGGAGAGTGCCAGCGAACAGCAGTTGTTAGGGCAATGATAAATAAACCACAGCTTATTCTTGCTGATGAGCCAACCGGGGCATTGGATACAGAAAATGCTGATATATTGTCTGATTTGTTGATATCATTAAGTAAAGATGAAGGGGTTACCCTTATTGCAGTTACACATTCAGGTGACCTTGCACAAAAACTTGACAAGGTGTACCATTTAGTTGATGGCAAGCTATCAAAGTAGATAGTTTTTAAAACCTTAATAATTAAAAATAACCAACCCACAAATCAATGCTTAGATAGTTTATGAATATTTTCAGGTTAATAATTAAATCATCAAGTCATTATTTTGGACGAAACATTTTGGTGGCTATTGGAATAGCTGTTTGTACTTCAGTAATTACAGGTGGTTTAATAATAGGTAATTCAATCAGGTTTAGTCTTGAACAATCAACATATTACAGGTTAGGAAATATAACACATGTTGCATCATCACCTGATAGGTATTTTAGAAGTGCACTGGCTTATGATTTACAAAGCCAATCTGAAATTGATGTTGCTCCGGCCCTTATACTCCATGGATTTGCAATTACTGATGGTGGCCGAAAAAGAATTAATAATATTCAAATAATTGGCATTGATGATTCCTTTTTCAGGGTTGCCGGAAGACATAATCAAAATAGGGGTTCATTTGTTAAACCTGATATTGGAGTTCAACAACTGGAAAACCTGTTGTTTACAGACGGGAATGATATAATTGTCAGTGAAAATACAGCAGATTTTCTTGGAATAGGCATTGGCCAGGCAATTACCTTGGGTATAAGCAAAGCAAGCCTGTTTCCCAAAAATGCTCCCTTTGTTTCCGAAACCGAGCCGGTAAGGTCCATACATACTAATGTTAAATCAATTGTAACAAAAGATAATTTAGGGTATTTTAATCTGAAAAATTCACAAAGTACTCCCTATAATGTATTCATATCGCTTGATCGCCTTAATAAATTAATGGAATTTGAAGGCCGTGCCAATCATTTACTTTTTTCCGCTGAAAGCAGTGAAACAGATGATCTTGTAAAATTGCTTAATAGTAGCTTTAAATCAATTGATGCAGGGCTTATATCAAATAAAATTGAACATACTAATGAAATTGAAATATCATCTGAAAGAGTTTTTATTGAAGATACCGTAGTCGATGCCTTTAAGTGTTTACCGGGGGTAAGGTTTATTCTTTCTTATTTTGTCAACTCTATTGAATTTAACCATAAACTAACCCCTTATTCGTTTGCATCTTCCTTACCTGATGATCAGCTAAACCCGGATGAAATCGTAATTAATGAATGGCTGGCAGTTGATTTAAGTGCCGGAGTTGGCGATAGGGTAAAACTCACTTATTATGAAATTGGTGAATTAAGACAATTAAAAGTTAATAGTGTTGAATTAACAGTTAAAAGCATTGTACCAATTACCGGTAATTGGGCCGATGGTATGCTAATGCCTAATATCCCCGGACTTTCCGATGCAGGGCACTGTCGTGACTGGGAGGCTGGCATTCCGATTAATTTGAATTCAATAAGGCCAAAAGACGAGGCCTATTGGAATAAATACAAAGGAATTCCTAAATTGTTTGTATCAAATCAATTGGCTCATAAACTATGGTCAAACAGATACGGGAGTTATACTGCTATCAGGTTTCCTGCATCAAGTTATGATAAGGGTATTATAGATAAGGTTTTTAAAAATAAACTTCATCCTGCCAATTTTGGTATAATAATGCATGAAGTTCGTAACCAGGGAATTAAAGCTGCCCGAAATGGTGTTGATTTTAGTCAGTTATTCATTGGGTTAAGCTTTTTTCTTCTTTTGGCTGCAATAATTCTAACTTCCCTGCTTTTGAGGTTGAACCTGGATACCCGTACAATTCAATTTGGAACGCTTATACAAATTGGGTTCAGGAGAAATCATATTACCTGGATATTTCTTTTGGAGGGGATATTTTTTTCAATTATTGGGGTTTTAATCGGATTGGGCCTTGCTGTTGTTTATACAAAAATAATCTTCCTGTTTCTTAATTCATTGTGGTGGGATATTGTACGTACTAATGTATTATTGATTAATCTTGATGCATTTACCCTGGTTGCAGGCGCAATAGTGAGTTTAATAATTTCAATAATTGCAATATTTATAACCGTTAAAAAACATATTAATAAAACCGTTCTTAACCTCCACAAACCTGATGCTAAATTGCCGAAGGAACGTTGGCAATCACTAAAACTTGCAATATCTGCCTTTTTGTTTTTTGTTTCATTATCATTAGTTTTATTTCAGTTTTTTATACTTTCAAACAGGGAGCCTCTTGTTTTTTTCCTTTCAGGAGGGTTATTACTCTTTTCTTCTCTCCTTTTTACAGATTTTGTTATAAAGAAACAATCCCTGTTTTATAAAAGAGATTTAAATTTTGGCTTCCTTTCATGGTGTAATATTAAACGTAACCATAACCAATCATTAACTATTATAATACTCTTTTCTTTAGGAACTTACCTGGTTGTTTCTACAGGGGCCAACAGAAAGGATATGTTCGCAGGGGCAGTTGAAAAAAATGGGGGTACGGGGGGGTTCAGGTACTTTGCCCAAACATCAATACCGGTGTTGTTTGATTTAAATGATATGGAACGACGAGCAGTTGAAGGACTGCCGGATAGCTTTTCAATTGTCCAGTTTAGTAAAATTGAAGGTGATGATGCCAGTTGTTTAAACCTGAACCGTACATCAAACCCTGCAATTTTAGGTGTTAACAGTGAAAAACTTTTTAATCGTTTCACTTTTGTAACCCGAACCAATGATTTGGATAAAAATAATCCGTGGAAATCCCTTGAAAAGGAACTGGATGGAGGGGTAATCCCTGCCATTGCCGATCAAACAGTTATTCAATGGGGATTAGGAAAAGAAGTAGGGGATACTTTAAAATACCGGGGTGAAAGTGGTGATACAATTCAGGTTAAACTAATAGGAGGATTATCGCCATCACTGTTTCAGGGGTATATTATAATAAGTTCAAAGCATTTAATTAAAAATTATCCTTCGCATAGCGGTTCTTCAGTTTTCCTGGTTTTTAGTGAAGGTGATGATCTAAATGACCCGGGCATTGAACTAACAAATCTTTTACGGGATAATGGATGGGATATGACAACCGCCACCCAAAGGCTGGCAGGGTTTTATTCGGTTACAAATACCTATTTGTCAGTATTTCTGGTACTTGGAACTCTTGGGCTCATTCTTGGGACTATGGGCCTTGCGGTTGTTTTAGCCAGGGCAATAATTGAACGGCAAAGTGAACTCGCAATTATGCAGGCAATTGGATTTAGTAAAACAATTCTGGTTAAAATGCTTGTAATTGAATATTCATATCTTTTGTTAACCGGGGTGGGGATCGGTTTTATATCAGCAGTTGTGTCTGTACTTCCGGCCATATTATCTGAAAATACAACAGTGTCATATTTCACGGTTTTTTCGTTTGGTGCAATAATTTTAATTAACGGGGTAACATGGATCCTTCTGCTTGCAATTATGCAGGTAAAGCCGGTTAATTTAACGGCCAGGCTTAAAAAACAGTAAATAAATTTTTAAACTAATAATTTAAACTTTAAAGGCGATGAGACATTTTAGTTTGTTTATACTACTGTTTGCCCAGGTTTTGAGCTCAAGCTCTTTGGCAAACGGGTTATGGAGAAATTATAATAACACCCTTCCTTATTTCCATGAGGATGATCAGAGTAACATAGAAAATATTAGGGGCAAAGTAGTAAATGATGATAATGAACCATTGGCAGGGGCTACCGTAATTGTTAAGGGAACAAATCTTGGTGTAAATACTAATGAAAAGGGTGATTTTTTTTTAAACTTGGTACCTGCCGGGGTATATGAATTAACAATCTCATTCGTTGGCTATGAAACAAAAATTATTACTTTAAATAATGAAAATACTACTAATGGGATTAATGTTGTCTTAAATCGTAATGATGTTGTACTTGAATCTGTTACCGTAACTTCTCAACACCGTGAACAGGGACTTTTAAACATTCCTGCATCTATAACCGGTATCAGTAATTCCTTTATCGAAAGCAACAATATCAATACTCTTGAGCAGGTATCTGACTTCGTGCCTGGAATGAATGTTCGCATTCAGACCCCTCACAGGCCAACAATTGTAATTCGTGGGCTTAGCAGCGATGAAGTTAGCCCGGGAGCTCAACCACGGGTTTCTGTATATTTTAACCAGGTTCCGGTAAGCAGGGCAAGTATGGCTGTTACTGAATTGTACGACATGGAAAGGATTGAGGTTGTAAAAGGGCCACAAGGTACTCTTTTTGGCAGAGGATCTCAAATTGGTGCCATAAGTTATATTACCAAAAAACCTGCCGGAGAGTTCTCAGGTTGCATTTCTGCAGGTATGGGTGGGTTTGGCCAGCGCGAATTACAGGGAACCCTAAATTTACCTTTAATTGATGATAAATTATATGTCAGAACATCAGGTATATATACTTTTAATGATGGATTTGTTAAGAATACTTATGGCGGTTATCTTAATGGTAAAAATACATTAGGCGGTCGTTTTTCTTTGCGTTATTTACCATCTTATAATACTAAAATTGATTTGGTTATTAATTATCAAAAGGATGATAACCCTGGTACAGCCTTTATGAGTAAACGGTTTCCCAATGCAAATGGCGAAACCGACATTTTTAAATATACCGCATCACTTGAGCAGGGTAAAAATCTGTATAATAAACGTGATGTATTGGGGTCGTCACTTGAAATAAAACATTTTTTTAATGAAAACAACTACCTGAGTTCAATTACCTCCTATTATAAAAATACCGGTGGTTCACGTTTTGATGGTGATGGAACAAGGGCCCCTGCCATTGACATGGCCGAAAGCCTGGATGTTAAACAATTTACACAGGAATTGAGGTACAATTACTCCTTAAATAGCCGTGTAAATGGGTTTATTGGTGCAGGTTACTGGACCGAAAAGGTTAAACAGGACTATTGGTTTGGCCCCAACGAACAGCACATGGCTTATCTTTTCCTTCAAATGCCACAGTTTTTAATTGCCCCCGATGGTAATGCCTACCCAATGACATCGCTACCAAATAATCCGGCATTAGGGCCATTGGCAGGTATGCCATTACCTGTTAGCCATCAGGAAGAAAATTATAATGGAGCTAAAAATGAAGCCGTTGATTTTTTTGCTGATGCCACATGGAAACTTAACCACCGTTTGAGCTTTACTTCCGGATTAAGGGTTACATATGAAAGTTCAAAGGTTAATTATGAGGCTATGATGACTGGTGGTAGCCCATCAACTTTAGGTTTGTTGGCCGGCAATCAGCCTAACATCTTCTTCAGGCCGGTTGCATTTACTGAAGTGAAAAAGGACTTTGTTTCCGTAACATGGAGGGCCAATTTTCAATATGAAATAAACACAAACTCAAATGTATTTATTGGTTATTCAAAAGGTCGTCGCCCCGATGTAATTCAGTTTAACTCAAATGGTCAAAGTAAAATTATGAACCAGGAAAATGTTCATAGCTTTGATGCTGGTTATAAAATTGCAGCAATGCAGCGTTATTGGTTCGATGTGGGTGTTTTTTATCAACTCTATAATAATTTTCAAACCACTGCGTGGGACTCTAAATCAATCCAATACATTATTAAAGACGCCGGAAAAGCAACCTCGTACGGGATTGAAACTTCACTTAAAGCGGCACTTAGCAGTCATCTTGATGCTTTTGCAAACTATTCATATATTAATGCCCAATTCAACAATACTGATAGTAATGGCAATAAGCAGGAATATGCCGGTAATACTTTCAGGTTAACTCCTGAAAATAGTTTTGCCATTGGCTTTCATGCAAAAAGTAATATTACAAATAATGTAGGGCTGTTTTTGGTACCTTCCTATTCATGGAAAAGCCACATTTGGTTCGAAGATGCCAACACACAGGGCCTGGAACAGGAAAGTTATGGGTCACTTAACGGTCAGTTTGGCCTGAAGCTTAAAAAGCCAGAGGTAATTTTTTCTGTTACAGCAACCAATTTATTGAATGAAAAGTATATAATAAGCGCAGGTAATGCCGGTTCATTATTTGGGGTACCCACATTTGTACCCGGTGCTCCACGAATTATTGGAACCAGGTTAACCTGGAAGTTGTAAGGTTATTTTAATGTAATTGAATTAGACGTTTGACAGATAACCTACAGGTAAGCTAAATAGTGGTGGTTTAGACTTAGTTGGACAGTTGCACAGGGGGCCTCGGCAAAACGGCGGGCCTGAGTTGGCTGGAATGGGCTATTACGTGGTTTTTCCGCAAAGGGGCGTGACTACTTTGCGAGAAAAACAAGCCATCGGGCAGGGCGGGCTGAACCATTGTTTTGCCTAACCTTTCTTTGATTACTTTCTTGGGGCGATGCCAGGAAAGTAATTGGGGTATGGGGCAACGCCCCAATAATTAACTGAATCATGCAATTATCGGCTCAACGCCTAATATCAATAGTGTAATTGTAAAAAACAGTGGCTTAAACTGAATTAATTTTATCTGGTTATTTTATATAAATCTGAAAATCCTACAAATGCAAAATTTATTTTTAACAATCTTCATCATTATTGCAACCAATGCAATATCACAAAACCATGAAATAAAGTCGCAATGGCGGGGAGTTTCGCGCAATGGTATTTACCATGATAAAAACCTGTTAAAATCATGGCCTGAAAGTGGCCCTGAACTTGCCTGGTCATTTGAAGGTTTAGGGGCCGGACATGGGTCGGTTGCAATTGCAAATGATAAAATTTTTGTTTTAGGAATGCCAGATACAACTGGTGTTATTTATGCTTTTGATCTGAAAAATGGTAATTTATTATGGCAAAAAGAATATGGTACCGAGTGGCATTTGAATTTTAAAGGAACCAGATCAACACCAACGGTTGTTGATAATTTGGTTTACTTTATGAGTGGCCAGGGAGTTGTATTTTGTTATGATGGAAAAACAGGAGAAAAAGTCTGGTCGGTTGATATTTTAAAAACTTTTGGTGCGGAAAACATTAAGTGGGGTATAACTGAATCCTTGGTAATTGATGGGGTCCAGTTATTTTGTACTCCGGGTGGAAGCAGGCACAATGTTGTATCGCTCAACAGGTTTACAGGTAACACTATATGGACAAGCCCTGCTATGGGTGAGCTTTCTGCTTATTGTTCTCCGTTATTAATAAACCATAACGGCACAAAACTTCTTGTTACAGCTACCATAGAATCAATAATTTGTATTGATGCTGTAACCGGTGATTTTTATTGGAGCATTCCTCAGAAACAGGGGCATAAGATAAATGCCAATACCCCGGTATATTGGAGAAACAACATTTATTTCTCGGGAGATTATGCCCCTGAGGATAATGGCTTGGTTGCTATATCTCTTTCAAATGATGGCAGAAAAGCCCAAGTTTTATGGCGCAACCAGAAATATACAAATCTAATGGGGAGCATAATATTAAAGAATGGGTTTATTATTGGGTCTGAATACAAGAAAAAAGGGTGGAGTGTTATTGATGCAACTACCGGTGAACTAATAAAAAAAATCGAACAGCTTGGTTCAGGAGTGGTTATTTGGGCTGATGACAGGTATTATGGTTATACTGAGGATGGAAAAATGTATTTGATTGATGCAGGGTTGAATCATTTTAATATTGTTGGTTCATTTTCTGTCCCATTGGGAACTGACCAGCATTGGTCACATCCAGTAATTCATAATAAAATGCTCTATGTAAGGCATGGCAATGCTTTAATGGTTTATAAAATCGGGAAATAATCGTTTCTTAAAGCAGTTTTAAACCATCCTTTTGCAATAATTACTCTTTGCAATTCAAATTTATTACCGAAACGGGGTAAATAATTTTCAAAGGATAATAATATCCTGCAATTATTAAAAAAATAAGTGCCGGATATTTTATTTTATTCATTTGCAAGAGTGAATTCTGATTAACCCAAATTTGTCTTTAGCCATTTTTTCTAATGACCGTCATTAGAAATTA
>JBBIVA010000085.1:0-16368 GCA_037439945.1 Marinilabiliaceae bacterium | reverse complement strand
TCCCGGCTAAGTCATTAGTTCATTGCCTTTCTAATGACTAATCAGGGTTAAATATACCGGATTTAATAACTTTGGAAGGAACCCAACGAAGGGAGCGCCAATTCTACCGGTTTAAATGTTAAAGGTAGCGGAACCAGGTCTGTAATTATGGTCGCAAAAAACGAGGTAAATATTTTTTGGTCAGTTACAAACAAAGACAACCCTGTGAGTTAATTGCTGGGTTGTGATTATTATGGGGCATTAACCGCAATAGCCCCTGAAGGTAAAAAAAGTGGATTGTATGTCAGGTGCATAAAAGATTAGATGTTTAACCCAATTTACGTATTCGAGGAACTTTTGTATTTAAATTATTGAATTTTTATCATTTAGATGCTTAGTTTTCTAACGCCCAGCCTTCGAAATTTTAGTTATAGAAAAATGCTGTGTTTTTTATTCTATATGGCTTACAGCGTTATTCTCAATTCACTTTTTACTTTCGGTTCATAATTTGGGTAAAATTTATTGAAATAAAAAAGAGGATGCCACAAAAGTCCGGGACAACCTCTTTTTATGCTTACTCCCTATTTTAAAAAAAAATTTAATTCAATCTCAGAGGCTAACAAAAAACTTTTTAGACAGCCTCTCTTTTTATCTAATATTTTATAAACTGTTATAGTTTAAGTTCATAATTATAACAACGAGTTTTAATTTGCAAACAAAATATCTTCAACACCATTGTTTACTTCAATTGAGGATATAACAATATCAAAACTTTGAGGCCCCATATTTTGTTTCAGCGACATTGGGAACAAAACTCCTTTTACTGGTTTATAGTTAGAATAAAATGTTGTAACAGTTCCCTGCATGGATGTAGATATTTCTTTACATTTTAGGCCATCATTAACATTGAAAAATGATGTTACTTTTTTACCCGAAGGCCTGGTAATTTGTATTTTGTACGCCTGGACACCATTAACATCTTCTGTTCCCAATAGTTCCAATTTATACCCTTTTGTTTTAAAATCCATTTCGGGGAAAGTTGCCGCATTTTCCTTCATTTCATCCAGGGCTGTACCTTCCAGGGCCTGTTCTCCCATTGGGGAAACAACCTTTCCTTTAGTACCGTCAAAAACCTGTTTCGAAATAACATTTCCTCCCATAATGCTTTCAACAAGAATTTTGTTAGGGGCTTTGTGAACTGTGTTAATTTCAATATTCATCCCCTGGAACGACAATGACCCCTTCATTTTTATATCTTTAACAGCCATAAGGGCATCTTTACCACCCAGAGCTTTCAAATAATTCTCAATAATTAAATCAGTATTTATGTTGGCGGGCACACCCGATTTTACAACTTCTTTACCATAGTAATCATATTCGGTTACTTCTCCTTTTTGAGAGAACTTCTTCATTGGATCCTTGATTTTGGGGACATCGCCAACAGCAAGAATTACGGCATTGTTTGGCAGAAGGTATTTATTGGCCATTTCCTTAACATCCTCGGCAGTTACTGCAGCCAATTTTTCGAGATATGTGCTGTAATAGTCGGCCGGAAGTTTATACCTTTCAATGTTTAATGCAAACCTGGCAATGGTTTGAGGGTCTTCCAATGATCTTGAAAAACTGCCGTTCATCATATTTTTAACCAGTTCAAGGTCCTGTTTGGCAACCAATTCGGTGCGAATCCGTTTCATTTCGTTTAAAATCTCAGTTAGCGCACTGTCGGTTACAGAGGTCCGAACCTGAGATGATGCTGTAAATTGCCCAATTCTTTTATCGGTATTAAGAGTTGAATAGGCCCCGTAGGTGAATGCATTTTTTTCACGAAGATTTTGGAAAAGGCGGGCGTTGAATGAACCACCACCTAAAATCTGATTCATAACTGATGCTTTTATCGCATCGGGATGACCGGGAGTAATATTGGCGGTATGGGTTACCCGTATAGTTGACTGGTTTGCACCATCTTTATTGGCAATTACAACTTTGGGCTGGTCATAGCTTTTTGGAAGAGAGAAAAAGTTTTTGGGAACATCACCTTTTTTCCATTTACCAAAATATTTTTTTGCCTGTGCCTGTGCTTCTTTTAGTGTTATATCGCCAACAATAACAAGGTAAGCAACATTAGGCTTGAAATATTTTTTATGATAATCAATTAGTTTTTCCCGTGTAATTTTTTCAAGAGTTGTTTCAGTCGTAAGTTCTCCATAAGGGTCGTTAATACCATAAAGCAAAACTTTTGAAACATTGCCCGCTATTGCATCGGGATTGTCTTTATTTGCCTGTAATGCCGAAATCATTTGTTTTATACTCTTATCCAATTCACCCTGTGGGAATGATGGGTTCTGTAAAACATCCGACATAATTTCGAGCAAAGTGTGGCTGTGCTTTTTTAAGGAGCGGCCATACATTCCCTGTTCAGATGTACTGAGTGAAGCCCCAATAAAATCAACAGCATCATCAATTTGTGCCTTAGTGCGGGTTGTGGTTCCCGAACGCATTAATGAACCTGCCATTGATACATAACCTGTTGCATCTCCTTCAAAAATTGGGTCCAATTCAAGTGTCAGACTATAAGCCACCATCGGTAATTTGTTGTTTTCAACAACAAAAACCTGTAACCCGTTGGGTAACTTAAATTTTTTGTATTCTCCAATATTTATTTTAGGTGCCGGCCCAGGAGGAGGCGGTGTACTCCTGTCTAACTGTGCAAATAGTGCGGTTGTAAACAGGCAAAGTATTATAATTGAAAATATCTGTTTCATCTGTTTATTATTTGTTTATTAATGCCTTGTAATATAATAATCATTTCTGATTGAACTGTTAGGCCTGATTTAAGCCCTTAAAAATCTTTTGGTAATAATTTCCTGGCTATTATTTCATTATAAACTGTTTAATACCAAATTGCAGGTTTATTTGCTACCTGCTTATAAATGGGGTTAAACAGTTTTATTATCCCAATTCGCCTTATAACCATCATCAAATAGTTACTTAGGTTTGTTGGCCTTTGGCAGATAATACAAAACCACTCTATTGTCAGGCTTGAAATACTGACGGGCCACACGTTGAATATCTTCGCGGGAAACTGCCATATAGTTTTCGAGCTCTTTGTTTATGAGTGAGGCATCTCCAAAATAGGTATAATACATTGCAAGGTTTGATGCTCTTTCGGCAATACGCTGGTTTTCGCTAATAATATCATTTTCAAACTTGTTTTTTAATTTCTGAAACTCCTGTTCCGGTATAAGTTCATTTTTAACCTTTTCAATTTCAGCATCCATTGCATTTTCAAGCACCATTGGGTCAATTCCCATATTAGGCAATGCATAGGTCAGGTTTACCGATGGCTCATTAAACGGAATTGGAAATGAACCTACCTGGATAGCTAGTTGCTGGTTATCGACCAATGAACGGTAAAGCCTTGAACTCTGACCGGCAGATAATAATGTTCCAAGCATATCAAGGGCATAATAGTCGGGAGTATTCATTGCCGGGGTGCGATAAGCCTGCAAAACCAATGGTAATTGAATGTTGTCATAAACTGTATCACGAACTTCGCCTTTTAAAGGAGGTTCAACAATATTTGGCCTGTATATATCTGATTTACCCTTTGATATATCACTAAAATATTTGGTAACAAGATTTTTTGTGTTTTTTTCATCAATATCACCGGCAATAACTAACACCGCGTTGTCAGGCACATAAAAAGTATTGTAAAACTGTTGAAATTCTGAATCAGCAGCCGCCATAATATGTTCCGGATCACCAATGGTTGTCCATCGGTAAGGATGTTTGTAAAAGGCCCTTTTCATGGTTTCAATTAAAATAGAACCATAGGGGCGGTTATCATAGCTCTGTTTTTTTTCTTCAATAACAACACGTTTTTGAGTTTGTATTCCAATTGAGTCAACAATAGCATGTTTCATTCTCTCAGACTCAAGCCAAAGGCCAAGTTCGAGCTGGTTTGATGGCAAAATCTCATAATAATACGTACGGTCGGCTGAGGTGTTGGCATTAAGGGTGCCTCCTGCCCTTTCAACGTATTTCGCATATTCTCCCCGTGGAATATTTGCGGTTCCCTCAAACATAAGGTGTTCAAAAAAATGTGCAAAACCGGTCCGGTCAGGTTGTTCATGTTTTGAACCTACGTTATACATTACCGAAACTGCCACAATTGGTGTTGTAGCATCGCGATGCAGTATTACATGAAGGCCATTATCAAGTTTGAATTCTGTAAAATTTATTTTTACGGCCTGGGAAAAACCCTGCCCGATGACTAAAAACAAAAGAGCCACCACAAACATGATTTTTTTAGTTTGTTCCATAAGTTAAAGTTTAGTATGTATCACAGATTAAAAATAAAAGGTAAAAAAATTAATTAAAGATTCGAATTGGTTTGAAAATCAAACAACATTCAGGCCAAATTATATAATTATTTATATTTCAACATGTAACACAATTAGCTGCTTTTTTTAATTGAATTTTTTGAGTAGCAAAACCGTACAGGGCAATGTTCAATATCGTACATTTAGTTTAATTGATACTACAAAATCAATATTTATGACGTTTCCCGAATTATACCCATTAAATATTTACCAATCGGGAACTGCCTTAACCCCCTAATTAGGCCTATAAAAATTAACATTTTAATCCACTACTGTCCGATAAATTTTTCGATAAGATGCTATAATGCCAACTAATTGCGGTGTCCCTACAGGACACTGAAAATTGGGGTCGATTCATCTTTACCGATATTCTGTACCTGACGGCACAGTGCCGTTAGGGACTAAAGATAGGTAAAACAATTAATTGAGAATTGAACTTTGGTCTCGTTAGGGACAAAACAACTTTTTATCGGATAGTAGTGATTTTAATTTTGTACGGTAAATTAGCAAAACCATTGAGTAAAAGAAAACGAAAATTTCAACCGGATGAGAAGCCCCGTATCCCTCTGGCAAAGGAGAAAACCATGGCGTAAGGCAATGCTATAAAGCTAAACGTATAATGATTTGTACCGATAACGGCAACCTGTTTTATCGCACATAGCCTTGCGCAACTTCTGCATGAAAAACAACATAACCCGAGAATTTTCGCATGTGGCTATACCCATAAAAAATTTTTACGAAAAAAGCCTGTTTTCACTGCTAGAAAATTAAGTAATACAGCCAAGTGTGTTTTATAGCCTAAACCAAATGAAGAGATTTCTTTGACGGTATTATAAATGGCATAAAAACAAAAAAGAAGGCATGCTTTAGGTCAGATTGCCCTGCAGGGTATTGGAATACCCTCTTTCATTTTCATCCTGTGATGCGTTCTGGAACACAAAATGGAGAATTTGCAAGGGGCGATAATACCAATAAAAAATTAAAAACCCAATCACCATCCGTATTACGCTTCACAAATTCGCAACGTCGGTTATCTGTGCTAATATTGTGATAACAATGAAAACGCCCTAAACATTTTTGAAAAACCTGTCCAAAAAATTGGGGGTTAAACCCTAGGGCAGGGTACTAATAAAAATAGGATGCCCCTGGCATTTGGGACAACCTATTTTCTGTTTTAAGTAAATTATTTATTTGATGAAATAGACTTTAAACGCCAATTCAAACTCATCATAAATCATATTGTCGCCCAGATTTTGAAAAAAGGAACCCGAACCATAGCGGATATCATATTTTGATCGGTCAACAACCAGTTTTCCTGAAAATACAACCCCTTTATCATCGGGTAATAATTCTGCATTTATTTTGGCAGGATGTGTTATTCCTTTAATGGTCAGGTCCCCGCTAAACTCATATTGATTGTTTCCCTTTGAATTTCCGCTTTTAAGTACAAATTTTGCGGTAGGGTGTTTTTCAACACCAAAAAAATCATCTGATTTTAAATGGCCAACCAAATTAGCATTGGTTCCGGGATCGGTTAAATCACTGCAGGTAATGCTGTTCATATCAACAACAAATTCTCCACCTACAAATGATTTTCCTGCTTGTTTAAGGTTTCCCGATTGCATATTTATTGCACCTGTATGAAACCCTAATACTTTTTTCCCTGTCCATTGGATATTACTCTTTTTTGTATCCAATTTTAAATTTTGTGCATCTGCCATAATTCCTGATGTTAATAGAGCTACTGCTATTATTAAAATTTTTGTTTTTTTCATTTTATTGATCCTCCATATTATTTGCAAGATAAACAGTATAAATTCAAAAATGTTTATTTTAAAAATTAACCATTTATAATTTTTTTTATTAACCTTATTTAAAACAGGTATTTACCTGGTACCAGCCTAGCGCCTAATCGAGAATTTAAACTATGAATAATAAATTTTCCAATCCCGTATTGACATTATAATACTGTATCACTAAATTGTGCTTTCACTTTGGTTACTCCTGAAAATCAAACATTTTAGTTTCTGTTGATTTTGCAAACCATAATTAATCTCCTTCCTATGCAAATTCAAAAAAAATTCATGTATGTGGATGTAAAAAGGTTTTTAAACCGGGATTTTAAAATTCTGTCTGAGCCAAAATCCCCATCCCGAAGAACAGCCATTAAAAGAATGTCATTAGCCCTGTTTGGATTTTCCCCCCTTATTAAAACTTTAGGAAAATCATTCTCCGCCCCGTTTGAAATTCAAAAAACAGGACGGGGAGTTCGTTTTATTCTTGATAAGCAAATAGCATGGGTTATTGACCCTTTGAATTTCGGTAACAATGCATGGCTAAAATTTAATGAGAAAGATGATGGGTTTTTTCTCCAATTAATGGGTGCAGAATTCCCAAATAGTGGTATTGAAACCGATTTTATTGCAAATATTAAACCTCAGTTTGGTACATGGGTAATGGATGTTGAATTTACGCAGTCGGGTTTAACACAAAGAATACCTTTTATTCCATTTTTAAAAGGGGAGTTGTTGCTGGAAGGAAAAATTAATACACCCAAAAAAATTCAAATTGGTAAAAGTGATTATTTGCAAATACCACTCTCAAATTTTACGGTTGACCATAATTGGATAATGCGAATAATACCTGATCATTACGTATCACTATCATTAATGAAATGGGTTACAAATTTTAAATCCTTAGAGTTTTCATTAAGCTGCCCAGAGCCAAACCATTGGATCAATCCTGCCAGGTTCAATAATGCTTCCTGGATAGCATTTTATAACCCCATTGGTAGCCTAAGTGCTTTATCAAACTTGAAATTTAATTCACAAAATATAATTTCATTAAAGGAATACCCCTTTTTACAAACAGGTTTAGTTTTGGCAAAAATTAAACAGAACGATGTTAGGGTTATTTGGGGCAGTAACTATGACCAATCATCGGGCAGAATAGTATATAATCCATTAAATAATGGCAATTCATTAACTCTACACCGAACAAGGTTCGTAAAGGAATACGTTAACGGTCATGAACCTTTTTCCCTGATTGCCGACCTTGGCGATTCTCCACAATGGTATGGAGCCAAAGGAGCTGCTTTTGCACTGGCCGGGTCGCAAACATCAACTTTTACCCTGGCTGGTGAAACCGATAAAGTTACATACCTTGCATGTAATGCCTTGATAGTTGGAAATTCAATTAATGTATCAGGGGCCAAATCAATTCCTGTAAAATATGAAAATCCGGCATGTGTCGCAGTATTACCACAGGACCCGGTAATTAAAAGGCCCCAAAAGGTAACCCCCGGCCAGGTACAAACAACCGGGGCAATTGAACAGGCAGAGCCACAGGAAAGAGCCAATTGGATTTACATTAACCAGGAAGCAACCAAATTAAACTTAAAAATTGACAAACCGATTTTGTTCAATGTAATAAGGCCTGAAGATTTCTTAAATCTTCAGTTTGAGTTTGTTAATTTTCGTTTGGATGGTAATATTTTAATAATTGATAATAAAAGGGGCCCATCATTTTTAATCGTTCATTTTCCTTCCCAACACACCCGTGAGGAGGCGATAAACTATGGACAACCAATTAAATTTCCAGTAAAATTTAAAAGGGCCGGAAACAGCCGGCTTGTTTTCAGGGTTCCTCCCGATCATCCTGCCATCCCCCTTACCCTTGCATCTATGCTTGATTGGGGCAGATTTGATATCCAGGTAAATTACAGGGCAAGGTGGTTTAACCCGGGGCAGGCCATAAACCAAATTAAAGTAAGCCTTCAAAATATTTCCATGGTGTTTAATAACCGAAAATCGCCTGACGATAATAAAGTTAAAGGGGCGCCAATAAATTTCCAACCAAGAAATATTAATACCATTAAAACCAACCAAACAACAATTGAAAAAGGGAAACAATCAATTTCCCCACTTGAAGTAAAAGTAAAGGTGGCTTCGTCACCAAAAGGGCCTGGCATAATGTCTTTAACCGACAGTGATTTGGTCCAAATTCTGGCATCAAATAATATTGAACTAAGCATTGTTGATAATATTACTGGGGTAATGAAAAATTTGTTTGAAATGAAACCTCCCTCAATTTATGAAACTTCAATTGAGGCCCCAACTTATGCAGAAGTCTCTCCAAATCAATTTGCTGGGTTCAACCACCTGATAAACCTAAAGGATGAATTTGGAGAATACGACGAGGGGAGTATTAAACGCATTGATATTGAAGATGAACCATCTGTTTTACCGGGCAGGGTTTTACCCCCTGGTAACAGACCTGTAGCCCTTCCTGCGATTAACCAACGAAAAAATCAACTGCCGTCACAAACAAAAGAAATATCAGGAATTACAGTTGCCATTCCAACCCAACGGAGTTATAAAAATATTGTTTCAAATGTTGTACTAAAAATTCCGGCAAACCTTGTAATTCAGCAGGGCCAGTTATTTGAACTATGGCATTCCCGTATGGGAATAAAACTAGCCTCGGGCGAAGTTGATGAAAACGCACTTAATAATTTAAAAACTATACGGGTTTTATGGAGCAAATGGGCCAATGAAAAAATTGACAGGGGACCATCAACCATGCAGGAAGAACCTGTTCCAAATATTCCAAAACCCCATACATTTCATGAACTGGTTCATTTAACATCAAACTACATTGAGCTGAAAGAAAAAATTTCGGGGAAAAAAGCTGTTCCCCTACCGGTTAAAGCCAATCAGTTGATGTTAACATCATTAGGGGCCTGGTTTAATTATGAATACAGAAATAATACAGCAGTTAAAGATACAAGCCTTGCAGCATGGCTTCTCAGGGCTACCATGGGGCGCGACCAGTTTGTTAAAGTTGTTGACCGTGGCTGCATTTTTCCATTCGGGCATAAAGCTGTAAAAATTGAAATTTCAGAACGAAAAATTGAGGTTAAAGACAATATTTCAGTTGCTATCCTTATAAAAAAATCATACATAGTAATTAAACAACCTGAAATATTTTACGGAAAAGAACAGAATTCAGGATTTGTACCTTTCCCTTTTCAACGGGTGGAAATTAAGGATGTTGAAAAAATGGTTTCTTTTAAGGGAGTAATAGATAAGGTTGAAGAAATTTACATGATTAATGATTCAACAAAGCCTGATGCTTTCAAAATTGAGGTTGATGATGCCTCGGGACAAAAAATACGAATGGAGGTACCTCTGACTTTTGTATATGACTCTATTCCATCGCACCATACAGTGGTGGCCCATTATGAAAAAACCGGCTGGGGTTACTTTACCTCATCGCCTTCACACAGGCCTGTTTCTTATGCACGAAGCCTGGTACCCGGAGATACAACATTTGAAACCCGTAGCATAATGTTTGGGGCTACCAGGATTCAATATTTAATTAATGAAGTTAATTTTTATCCTGAAATAAAAGAAGCTTCCATTTTTATAAAACAGATGGAGGAGTTAACCGGTGAGCGTAAACCGGTAAGAATCCAACTTATTGATGATAATAACCTTTCAATGGTATTTGCTAAAGTAGTTGAAGGGGAAAATGCCTCGTTAGTCTTTGGAAACAGCGAAAAAAGCGGTGGATTGATAACACCCAATATGGCAATTTCGGGGTTATCTAAACTTACAGGATTAACAGGCAATAAAATAGATGACATCAATAAGTTGGTTGTTCAGGTAGAAGAAATATTTAAGCTTACCGATAAACTCCCAAAACTATTTGGCATAATAAATTTTGTTGACCTGCTGTTACCTGATATTGACCTTTCGGGCGCAATTAATAAGGTTAAAAATACAATTGAAGAGATAAGGGGCCAAATAGAGGAAGTTCAGAAAGAAGTACTAACAACACTTGCCCGGATTGACAGCGAACTTAAAAAGCTTGATGTTTTGCTGCAAATTATTGGTAACCTGCTTGACGAGAAGGACATTATTGGTGTTTTGCAGGATGTTCAAAAACTTGCACAGGCAATGGAAAGCTATGGTGTACAGGTACCGGGAGGTGTATCCCAATCGTTAAGTGCGACCATTACCATTGGTAAGGAAATTAAAAACAAGGGGGTACAACTTGAAACAGTTTTAGGATTTGTAAATAATGCCCAGGGATTAAAAACAAAACTTTCTGAAGCAGGGGTTAACATTTCTCCTCAAATCAGTCTGGCAATCGATCAAATGCTGCCTCTTGTTAAAGGACTAAACAATGCAGGTTTGGGCGATCTCGAAATTGTTGCAGTGATTGGCGGCCTGGGCCTTTCATCTCAAATTTTTGACCTTCAATCAATTATTAAATCCCTGGCAACACAAATAGCCGATAAGGTACTTCAAGCCATACCTGAAATACCCAATGTCAAATTCCAGATAAAAGGCAACGAAGTTGCTGTTGAGTACCACTGGAAGCCTAAAACAAAAAATGAATATAAAGTTGGGGATATTTTCGCAATAAAAAATTTAAATGAAGCAAAAAGCCAGGTTGACGTTTCGGTTGACAGTATTATGACCAAAACAATTGACCTGAAAAAACCCCCTGTTTTTGATGCTAAAGCTTCTGTTAAAGAATTCTCACTTACCATTGCTCAATCAATCCAGCTTAATTTCAAAAAAATTGAGTTTAAGGCAGGCATGAGTTCCAAACCCGATGTTGATGTTAAATTTCAAACAGTTCCAATTAGGCTTATAGGTTCCCTTTCGTTTGTAAACAGCCTGCAAAACGTTATTAAGTCAAATCAATTTGAATCAGGGCCTTTCATTGATATTACCGAAAACGGCATTGTAGCAGGGTATAATTTCCCTGTGCCGAATCTGGAAGTAGGAATATTTGCATTGTCAAACATGATGCTCGGGGTAAAATTAACCCTGCCGTTCAGTAAAGACCCGTTAAAATTCGGATTTAACTTTTGCACACGCGAAAACCCATTTAAGTTAATGGTTTCATGCTTTGGCGGAGGTGGATTTTTTATGATGGAGACAACTATGCAAGGTTTAACCCGGTTGGACGCAGCATTTGAATTTGGGGCCGGAGTTTCCCTAAATGTGGGTGTTGCAAGTGGATCAGTAGAAGTTATGGGTGGGGTTTACTACACCCTTATTATTAAAACAGTTGGAGAAAATCAGGTTAAAACTCAATCATTCTCAGCATATATTAGAATGACAGGCCGGCTTTCAATCATAGGGCTTATTAAAGTTACCCTTGAGTTTTATCTGGAATTAAGGTATGAGGAACTTGGCCAAAAAACAACCCCCGAGGGTCTAACAATATCTGCCGGAAGCAGGCTGGTGGGATCAGCCACACTTTCAGTTAAAGTTGAAATCCTGTTTTTCAGCAAAACTGTAAAGGTAACCGTAAGCCGCACACTTGCAGGTAATGATGCCGACCCGAAATTTGAAGATACCTACAAACTCGATCATTGGCAATCATATTGCGCAGCATTTGCATCATGATAAACAACCCTTTGGTTTTAAAAAAGACAATATGAAGCAGACTTTAATATACACTACACTTCCGAATGGAAAAACAACCATTAACGGTAATCAGTACTTTAGAATTTCAATGCATTGCGGTATCAGATTATCACATACATCGGAAACAAATCTGGGCCAGTTCCCTGAAATTCTTAATTGGGCCTCGAAAATAAAAAACGCTGAAGGGTTTAAAGTACGCTGGAACGCATCCGCACCTATTGATACAATTGCCGATACTTCTGTAGTTGATACAGATATTTGGGAAACTCTTTTACACCCTTCAGTTAAAGTTTCGGCATTTATTGTTGAAGACAAAACGGGCTTCCGTATCCATGCTTATCCCGTTAAAGAGATAAATGATTCTATTATAAATGTTTATAAAGATTTTGGAATTAGTAACCCCGTTACACTAATTTCTCCCAAACAATTTATTCAGAATGAAAAATTATCAAAAATTGGTCGATTTTCGGTTAACAGGGAGATAATAAACACATATAAAAAATCAACTGATCCAACAACCCCAAAAATCACTTTAAGAAACGATTTTAAACAACTTAAAACCGACCCGCAGGAAATTGCTTACGACAATTCAAAACAGCAAATAGCAGCCGAATACAGACAGATTTTGAACCAGGGGAACTATAATGCCCTGGCCACAAAAAATATTGACCCTGAGTTTCAATTCACACGTTTCCGTGATTTTCACCGAATCGACCTTGAAAAAAGACCCCCAATAAAAATTACCCCACAAGTGCCGGAATTTGAATTTCATGACATTATTGCCCAAATGACCGATTACCCCCAAATGCAGAGAAAACTTGGACTCGTGGTTGATTTGCTGGTGCCCCTTGATACATCTTTGCCTCCGGAGGGTATTTTATCTGTATTTCCATACGGACTGGAATTTGAGAAGGAAACAGAAATCTCGGTTACCGCAACAGCTTACCGGATTACACCAAATGGCTTTTTTGCCCGTGAAAAACCGGGTAGTGAACTAAGTAACGGATTTGTTAAACTAAATACTTCAGGATTTTCGGTAGCCATAATTGATACTGATGGTGCAGCAATTCAGACAATTAACAAAGTGGACGAACAATTGAAGGTGGTGGTTGACCGCACAATGGTTATGCAAAACCGGGTTAAAATGATGTCTGTTGATGATGAACTGGTTGATGATGAAGATGATGAAAAACAGGAAGAACCCGAAAACCCCGAAGGATTGCCAGTTATCCGGTCGGTTGGAATTGCCATAATTAAAAACCAGGTTGAAAATTACCTTAATGCAAGGTTTGTAAAAGCCCGGGAACTTGATGTTAAAATGGTTGAACCGATTAAAGTCCAATCAAGGCTAATACCCCAAAATATCCAATTACTGGGTATCCGCAAGCAAGGTCCTTCAATGAGGATTATTGTTCCCGAAGCAGAAGTTTTTTATGCCGACGACCTGATAATGGGATACAGATTGGATGTTGCTTATTCGGATTTACCTGATAAATGGTACTCCCTGCATTATAAACACGACAATGTTGTGGTATATGATGAAAACAAGAATGGATACCCTGTACCGGGAATAACCCCGGATGAAGGATTTTGCCAGATTGCCATGGTTGAGGATAATAAAGAAAGCAAAAACCTGTTTGTAAGTGGCGTTTTAGCCCGATGGACAGGATGGAGCCTTGCTGTGGAGCGTCCGGGGTTGGCAATAAACGAAGCCCAAGGGCCCGATGGCAAAGATTATGTTAATACAGACCCTGCATTGGAAGATAAAAAATACGGATACCATCCCGAATCCAAAGTAAGGATGAATGTTAAAACCCAACTTGTTCCAGGAACGCTGCCTTCGTTACGGTTTGGTAAAAGTTATAACCTCCGTATGCGCTACGTTGACATTGCCGGAAACGGCGTTACTATTGATAGTGTGACAGGAGGACAATCCGAATTAATTGTTAAAAATATCCTTTACAGGCGATATGAACCTGTGTCGACACCAATTGTTTTAGCTGCCAACAAACTCAAGGTTGGAGAAGATATTGAACGGCTTATAATAAAAAGTAACACAAACATCACTGTAAATAACTATGAGGAACCCGGGGTTGATTCGGTTGACAGGGAATCGAAAAGACTTTTTCTTCCTCCCCAAAACAGTCAGCTTACGGCCGAACGCCATGGAAAATTTGATGCAGCCTTTAAGGGTGACGAAATGGCAGCCCAGGCTATTTATAACATTATAGTTAATCATGAAACCGCTCCGGGCACAGGCCAGGCCCAAGATAAAGTGTATAAAGCCAATGAGTTTGAATTGACATACCTCCCCGATCCGGCAGCTTCAGGTGTGGCATTTTTTTTAGCCGATGGATATGAGGAAACACACACCCAGGTTTTTACCCCCAGGCAAATACAATTTATCCCTACCACCCAGGCATCTGATAATAACAGTTGGTTAAAGGTTAAACCGGTAACACTCAGGCTTGTTGAAGGTAAAATCTCATCAGAATGGGATGAAACATCACGTACTGTAACATTTTTCCTTCCCAAGGGACACCGGGCCAAAATTAAATATTCAAGCTTTTGGAAAGAAGAAGATTTAAGGGATATTTCAGGAATGTGGCAGCAACTTTCAACAGTGAACCGTTTTAATATAATCAGAGATCATTTAATTAAAGGACGGCACTGGATGGTTAGCCCCTCACGGGAACTGGAATTGGTGCATGCCGTTCAGCAGCCAAATTCAGAACCTGAATTAATTGATACATTATCGGAAAGAGGATATTTGGACACTCCTGCATGGATCAAGACAAAAATTAAAATAAACGGGCAAAGCACGTCAAAAGTTGAACTTCAGGCATCATGGAAAGAGTGGGTTGACGACCCTTTAACCCCTGTCCCTGTTGAAATTAATAATCAGAAAATATTGGACCCCGTGGTGATTAAATACAAAGAAGATGTGCACTATGTTGGCTATATTCCTCCAAAAAACCCGGATTTCAGGATAATTAATACAGCGGTTCCAATATTGGAAATTCAGCAACCTAAGCAGCCCAAACCCGCGTTGCAGCAAACTCAAATTCAAAAATCACCGCAACAAACAAAGGATCCCCAGTCACAAACTGCACCGCAGGTTAAGCCTGTTATGGCTCTTAGGACCTTTTCAACAACAAATGCCAAAACTTTATCATTATTGCCAAAGTTTTCATCAGCCTTTGTTATGAAAACATGGGGCATAATGCATGGTTTTGATGATACGCGCCATAGGTTTATTAACTATAAACCAGTTGCAACGTCACGTTATACGGAGTATTTCAGGGTCAGGAACAGTGAAGGTAACCTTACCCCGATTGAGGGGCTTGATTTTACAAAATCAGGGCAGGCAGTAAAAGTAAATATTCTTAGTTCTAACAGGCCCTTGCCACCGGAGGTTGAATACATAATACCTACTTTTAACTGGCAAAAAACGGCCGACAAGGATCGTCTCACGCATATACGTAAGGGGGGTGGTTTACGGGTTTATCTTAAACGACCCTGGTTTTCATCAGGTGATGGAGAATTACTCGGGGTTGTGTTGGTTCCTTCCGATACAATTACCGGGATTAAAAATCCTGAATATCCCCCCCGATATTCCCAATGGGGTGGCGATCCGATTTTCCCCTTCCCCGGAAATGCCGAATTTCATTTGAAGAAAACCAACCTGAAATGGGGAAGTAAATCAGAGAATTCACTTGTGTACCCGGGTTTTGATAATATAACGGCTGACATAGCGGGTTTTCCCGTAAAATTTGATGCTGAAAGAAAGCTATGGTATGCCGATTTGGTTATTGAACCCGGTGAACGTTATTATCCGTTTGTAAAACTAATGCTTTGCAGATATCAGGAACATTCATTGCGTTTAAACAAATCTGATGTTTGCCTTTCACCTGTAGTTGAAACCGATTTTGTACAGTTGGTTCCTGAACGTAAGGTGCAATTGGTTATTGAACGAAAAAACGGTTTGGCAGACCGATTGAAAATAGAAATATCAGGTTTCAGGAATAAAGATTACAACAGTTTGGGAAAACCCCTGGATAAGATCGCCAATTATTTTGAAATTAAAATCCTTAGCGAGGATGTTCCACAACCATTATCGGGAATTATAAGCAATGCATTGCCTGATAAAAAAACCAAAACTGTGGAAGCTCCCATAAATGATATAACCTATCCTGATCAGTACAGATTTGTTGCAACAGGTTATTTTCAATTAACAAATGAGCTTAAAAAAGTACCTTTTGACGTGGTTGTTCTGGAATATGAAAAAGCTGATATAGATGGGGCGGCCAAATTAGTTTTTGCTGATGAGTTTAATATTAATAAACCGGTAAAAAAGCAGTAAAAGATTTAAAATTGGTTTTTAGTTCGGGGCAGTTTAAGATTGTGAGTTGGTCCAAATGTGTTTTGGTAATTTATCTGGGGGCGAAGGTTGGATTTTCAATTTTTAATTAATTTATGATGTTCACTTGGAGGAAAAAGTAAATCTAATCCAGATGGTTTGATTTTAAATAGTCAAACGTGAAAATCCCCTGTTTTTT
>JBBIVA010000084.1:0-16432 GCA_037439945.1 Marinilabiliaceae bacterium | reverse complement strand
AATCCCGGCTAAGTAATTAGTTCATTGCCTTTCTAATGACTAATCCGGGTTTAATGGGCCTCGAGCCAGTTTTGACCTACTCCCATATCAATAACCAACGGGACTTTTAATTTGCAGGCTTCTTCCATTGACTCCTTAACTATTTTCTTAACGGTCTCTAATTCGGGTTTTAAAACATCAAAGTTTAATTCATCATGAACCTGCATAATCATTTTTGAATTTAACTTTTGAGATAATAACCTTTTATGAATTTCAACCATAGCTTTTTTTACAATGTCGGCTGCTGCTCCCTGTATAGGTGCATTAATTGCATTTCGCTCGGCCATGCCCCTGACAACGGCATTGCGTGAATTAATGTCGGGCAGGTACCTTTTACGCCCAAAAATTGTTTCAACAAAACCATTTTCACGGGCTTTTTGTATTGACTTATCCATGTACTTCTTTACTCCCGGAAAATTATTAAAATAACCATCAATAAGCTCCATTGCCTCTCCTTTTGATATTGAAAGCCTTTCAGAAAGCCCAAAGGCTGAAATGCCATAAATAATGCCAAAATTGGCCGTTTTTGCTTTTCGTCTCATTTCAGGTGACACTTCGGTCAGAGGGACCTTATAAATTCGTGCAGCGGTTGCTGCATGGATATCTTCTCCGCGGTTAAAAGCTTCAACCAGGTGGGTGTCTTCACTTAAATGGGCCATTAGCCTTAACTCAATCTGTGAATAATCGGCACTCAGGAACAGATGGTTCTCACCGGTTGCGATAAAGGCCTTGCGAATCTCCCTTCCTTCTTCATCTCTGATTGGAATATTTTGTAGATTCGGATTTGAACTGCTCAACCGTCCGGTAACAACTATTGATTGGTTATAAGAAGTGTGCAACCGTCCGGTATCTTTTCTCACCATTTGAGGTAAAGCTTCTACGTAGGTTGATAATAGTTTTTTCAAGCCCCGCTGCTCCAGGATAAGTAAAATAATGGGATGTTTATCCTTCAGTTTTTGTAAAACCTCTTCATTGGTGCTGTACTGCCCCGATTTAGTTTTACCTGCTTTGGCATCAATTTTAAGTTTATCAAATAAAATTTCGCCAACCTGCCTGGGACTGTTAATATTAAAATTTGTTCCTGCAATTTCAATTATTTTCTTTTCAAGTTCAGATAACCTTTGTGAAAGCTCAACAGAATATCGGTTTAACTCATCAACATCAATTTTAACACCGTGTTGTTCCATTTCAAGCAAAACTAAAAGTAATGGCATTTCAACATCATTGAAATATTTAAAAACACTTTCTTTTTTTAGTTGCTGCTCAAGTTTTTCCTTTAATTGCCATGTTATATCGGCATCTTCGGCAGCATACTCTTTAACCAGCAGGAGATCAACATCGCGCATATTCCCCTGGCCTTTTCCCTTTTCACCAATAAGAGTTTCTATTGGAATTGGTGAGTATCCCAAATACGATTCGGAAATAAAATCCATATTATGCTTTAGCCCTGGTTGTAGTATGTGGTGGGCCACCATAGTATCAAAAACAGGCCCGCTTAAATTAATACCATATTTCTTAAGTATTTGGGCATCATATTTAAGGTTTTGCCCCGTTTTTTCAATTTTACAATCTTCCAGAACTTTTTTAAAGCCGCGTACTACCGCAACAGCATCATCAAAATTGTTTGGTACCGGAACATACCAGGCCTCGTGGGCTTTCCACGAAAATGAAATACCCACCAGAGCGGCAACACCTGTATCGAGAGATGTTGTTTCAGTATCAAAGCAAAAGCCCTTTTGAACGGAGAGCTCCGCAGCCAGGGACAATCTCGACATTTCATTATCAACCAAATAGTACTGGTGTGGTACTTCATCTATTGTTTTAAAGTTACCATGCTTTTTTTCTTCATTAACGGGATTAACACTAAATAGTGAACCTTGGGTAACCTGTACCTGACTTTTGGTTTCTCCGGTAATCCTTTCCCACAAAGAACGAAACTCCAGTTCATCAAATACACTCTTCAGCTTTTTTAAATCAGGGGCCTGGTAGCTAAAATTATCGAGAGTAAAATCAACCGGAACATTTGTTTCTATGGTAACAAGTTTTTTTGCTAAAATAACCTGCTCTCTGAAATTTATTAGATTCTCCTTTTGTTTGCCTTTAAAACTTTCAATGTTTTCATAAACGGCATCGATATTACGATACTGGCCTATAATCTCTTTAGCCCTTTTTTCCCCAATACCGGGACAGCCCGGAACATTATCAGCAGCATCGCCCCATAGGGCCAAAACATCAATTACGTTAACAGGGTCCTGAACTCCAAAATTTTCCTTTATTTCTTCAATGCCCCAAACTTCAATTTCATTTCCCTTTGATTTGGGTTTATACATTTTAACATTTTCATTTACAAGCTGGGCAAAGTCTTTATCTGGAGTAACCATATAGGTTAAATATCCTAACACTCCAGCTTTTAATGCAATAGTACCAATAACATCATCGGCTTCAAATCCGGGAATTTCAACTAGGGGAATATTCAGGGCATCCAATATTCTTTTGATATAAGGAACAGCCTTTTTTATATCCTCCGGGGTTGATTCTCGGTTGGCCTTATATTCACTATAAATTTCATCCCTGAATGTTGGCCCTGGATAATCAATAACCACACCAATATGCGATGGTTGTTCCCGTTTAATAATATCAAGAAGAGTATTGGTAAAACCATATGCAGCAGAAGTGTTCAGCCCCTTTGAGTTTACCCTTGGAGCCTTGATAAATGCATAATACGCTCTGAAAATAAGGGCGTAAGCATCCAATAAAAAAAGTTTTTTTTGAAATAATGACATATTATATATTGAAATTAAGCCTGTTAATTATGATTTCAGGTTAAAAACTAACTTAGTTACTTATTATATCATACAAGGCGGCTTATTAAACCTGATTATTTCTTGGTTTTATATCTCATTGACTATTTGATAATTTACAATGCTTAACCTTGTTTTTTGCTTTCGTAAAATCGACATATAAAAGTAATATTCATTTCGTTATACTATTTTTTCCTGTTTCGAAAAGTTTAAGGTCAATAAAATCACCCATTATGCGATAACCTGTTTCATTAGGATGAAGGTAATCACCGGTATGGGCGTTATCAATTAATTTCAATGGGTTGTCCCTGCTTTGCATAGCCAGATCAAAATCGATTACCGCATCAAAACTATTACTGTTTCTTATCCAATTGTTAACGATTTGCCTGGCGGCTTCCCTAAATTCCGAATAGTAGGATGATTCTTTAAATGGTAAAATTGTTGCTCCATAAACTATCATTCCCCTGGAGCGCCCCTTCTCTATCATTCCCTTATATGCATTAATCAAATCGGTGGCCACCTTCATGGCAGAAATACTATCGGGAGATTGGCCGATATCATTGATTGCTTCAAAAATTATCATCCAACGGGCACCGGGGGCCGAAAGTATATCACGCTCAAACCTGTCAATTCCCGCCGGGCCAAGACACTTTTTAAGCACACAATTACCTCCTATTCCCTGATTCAGAACTGCTACATTTTGGGTTTTCTCATTCTCAAGAAGGCGTCCGGCCAAAATGTCGGGCCAACGGTTTTGCTTATTGGTTCCCGAGCCTCTTCCGTCAGTTATGGAATTTCCGAGTATTACAATTGCTCCGGTTTTTTTTGACGACTTAACATCGATACCATTAATAACAAACCAACGGTCAACAGTTACCGCGTTGGCAAATTCAGCACTATTAATGTTTTTTCCTTCAAGTAGATATGATGTTGTTCGTGACCCCGGATGGCCAGTAACATCAGTTGAAGTTTCCCCGAAATAAATTGTAATAGCCACTTCTGTTCGGGGTTTTAAGTTGAACTTTACCGGGTCGGAGGTAATATTGGTGCCGGGTTGCATAATCACTTCGCTGCATTTATTGAATTTTATCCCGGTAAGGGTTAATATATCTATTTTACCTTCTCCGGTTGACAATGCTATATTTGCTTCTTTAATTGTTACTGGTGAAGAGCTGAATTCATTTGAAAACCTGACTCTTAAAACATTGCCGCCAATAGAAACTTTTACAATTTGCCGCAAAGAATTATTTGATAATCCGGGTTTGGGCGGTAAGTTATGAGGTTCAACGAGCTGTGGGGCTGTACTCCATGTTCCTACCCATTTGCTTTGGGGAAATACTAAAGATGAATTGAGCCAAAATAACAAAACATAACAAATCAGCGCTTTTGTAATACCTGGTATGCCCCTGGATTTTTTTTTACCTGAAATCATAAAATTTAAAATTATTTGTTGATGCTTAATTTTAATCTCCTTCTAACTGACTTTATAACATAAATGTTTATCGGGCAATAAGTTTAAAGGTCTGCATTTGGTTTAATAAAAAGCAGCTATTTGATAAATACTTTGTGCCGGGAATCAGAATTTGTGTAACACAAAATTTTATTTAACAGGGATTGACCATGTAATATTACACAATTGTATAACCCTGAATTTGCAGTAATTTGGGCTACTTTTAGCCAAACAGCCTTAAATATAATTATAAATTGCAGGAATGAAAAAAGGTTCATGGGTCAAATGAACCTTTACCACCTGTTATTTAATCCCGGCTATGAAAAGTACTCGATATTTATGGTAATTATTATACATTATCAGAGGCAAACCACTCAGCAAAAGAACTTCCGGTTTCGTGCAGTTTTAAGCTGAAAAGCTTAACATCCTCCGGAAGTTTATTCATTAATCTTTCAGCAAAGTCGATTAGTAAATTTTCACAGGTGGGCTGATAATTAACTGGTACCACCTTGTTGCTCATTTGCCCTAAACTTTCGATATGCGATTGTGGTATTTTATTGTATACAACTATTGCGTGGTCAAGTGGTTTAACGATTTCCTTCCGTACCAGATCTTTTAAAACACCGAAATCCATAACCATTCCGAGCTTTGGATTATCCATGTCCGACACCGGTTCTCCAATAATTGTAACCTGCAAAATGTATGAGTGGCCATGAATATTCCGGCAAAGTCCATCGTAATTCCATAAGGCATGCGCCATCTCAAACCTAAACTCCTTAGTCAGCCTGACTTTTGACATTGTATATCTCCTCTGTTAGATCCTAAACCAAAAATTATTTTACCGAACATTTACTCACGCAGTCAACAATGTTTTTCAAACTATCGTGTCTTAAAAAATAATATGTGTTTTTTCCGTCGCGTTGTGACGAAAGTACCCCTTTATCTTTTAATATCCCCAAATGATGCGATGCTGTTGATTGCTCAATGTTTAATACCCCATGTATTTCTGTAACAGTCATTTTGTTTCCATCTTCAAGATGTGAAAGAATGGCGATACGAAGTGGGTGGGCTATTGCTTTTAACATACTAGCCGCCTTTTCAAGCATATCCGGGTCAAGATCCTTGATTTTAATTTCTTGTGAAAGTGTTTTCATCCGGGAAAAAGATATTTGTAATATTTGGTCATTAATTAGCCCTCGCTTTTTTTAGACTTCAAAGATAAAAATAAAAATTTCAGGAACTTAAATTAGTTGGCAAAACATATAAATATTTAGATGTACTCTATATGATATTGGCTTCGATATTTCTAGAAATCCTGCATTGGAAATATCATAATTAATCCCAAATTTGTCTTTAGCCATTTTTTCTAATGACCGTCATTAGAAATTATTAGTCTTAAGTTATTGATTACATGCCTTCTATTTTGACAAATCGCTAAAGAAAAACTTAAAATTTGTAATCAGAAATGCTTACAAATTAAGTTTTTCTAAAGCAGCCTGTACCGACTATTCGGTAGGGTTAATCCTGGCTAAGTCATTAGTTCATTGCCTTTCTAATGACTAATCCGTGTTAATTATTCTATAACCAGATAAAACAAGTTTCATTGCCAATCTGAAAAGCTTTTATTCTCTTTCAGAATAAACGCTGGTGTAAAAAAATTAATAATATTAAACCATTTAAAGAAGACTCTGTTCTTGCTCATATTATCCGTCTTAACTTAAAAAATCGATATACCAATTTTATTCCGTAACGCATAATTTCATTTTTGAAAACGAAAATCACTACTGTCCGATAAATTTTTCGATAAGATGCTATAATGCCGACTTATTGAGGTGTCCCTACAGGACAATACTGAAAATCGGGGTCGATTCATCTTTACCGATAATCTGTACCTGACGGCACAGTACCGTTAGGGACTAAAGATCGGTAAAACACTTAATTGAGAATTTAACTTTTGTCCCGTTAGGGACAAAACAACTTTTTTTCGGATAGTAGTGAACGAAAATATATATTGGTGCTAAATGCTTTGTTTAGATTAAACTTTACAATTACCTTTTATCCCTGAATACCTTGTATGAAAATATAACCAAAATGAATATTAAACAAGATGAAATATGTAATTTATCACATTAATCAATTCTATTTCTTATTTTTGAATAAAATGAAATTAAACCTGTTTAAGCAGGGAAAGTATTAAATAAATTAACCGCTGTTATATTTGCCGATTTTTTATTAAACCAAAAACACTTGTTGTTGATACCCAACAAGAAACGATTGTTTCTGGATATTAATTAAAATTTATTATCAGTTTAATATGTTTTTACAGGCTTAATTTATAATTATCATGGATTATTGTGACATCTTTGAAAAGGTGTGATTAATTTTTTTTTTACTATTATTTGTTGAGAAAATAAGGCATGAGTAATTTATCGAAAATAAAAGCTCCCATTGAAAAAGAAATGAAGGAATTTGAGAGCTATTTTAAAACACAACTCAACACAAAAATTCCATTACTTGCATTAATAACAAATTATGTTTTAAGACGCAAGGGTAAGCAAATGCGTCCAATTTTAGTCTTTCTCTCTGCTCGATTGAACGGCAATATTTCTGATGCAACTTTTTCGGCTGCAAGTTTAATAGAACTTTTACATACTGCCACACTAATTCACGATGACGTAGTTGATGAAACGTATCAACGCCGGGGCTTTTTTTCAATTAATGCTTTATGGCGTTCAAAAATTGCTGTATTGGTTGGTGACTATTTTCTTTCAACCGGATTGATTAATGCATTAAAAACCAAGCAGATTGGAGTTTTGGAAGTTGTCTCAGATGCAGTTAGGGAAATGAGTGAAGGAGAGCTCCTTCAGTTTGAAAAATCACGCCGCTTAAATATTACTGAAGATATTTATTATGATGTGATCCGTAAAAAAACCGCCACTCTGATAGCTGCCTGTACCAAAGCTGGTGCCTATTCGGTAGGTGCAAGTGATGAACATATACAAAAAATGCACCTGTTTGGTGAATATCTTGGAATGGCATTTCAGATCCGTGATGACCTGCTTGATTATGAAAAAACCAACTTTGCTGGTAAACCAGCCGGTAATGATTTAAAGGAAAAAAAAATTACTCTTCCGCTAATACATGTATTAAATACTTTAAACACCTCTGAACGCCGGGCTGTTCTTAGTACCATCCAGCGCCATCATAGAAATGAACGAAAAATTGCGCCAATAAGGCAGATGGTTAAAGATAACGGAGGATTACTTTATGCCCGACAAAAAATGGATGAATACCGCGACAAAGCACTTAATGTGATTGATTCTTACCCTGAAAGTGAAGCCCGTGACGCATTAAAGGAATTGGTTTATTTTACCATTAACAGGAACAGCTAAAAAGGAAAAACGACACATTCAATAATATTGAACTAATTTTTAATGGCAATTTTTAATAATCAATTTTAAAATACTATTAAATTAATAATAAAGAAACGCGAAAAGATTAGAAAAAAATCTTTCCGCGTTTTATTTTAATCTAAATAATCTGTTTTATTAATAATTTTATCTCTATTAATTTTAACCTGTTTTTCGGGATTAAAAATAGTTCACCACCTTACTGCTGCCGTTTAAAACCTCAAGTTCGGTTAACAAATTATTGGCCAGCCGACTGGCCCCTATTCTAAAAAGCGATGGGTGAAGCCATTTTTGACCAAGCACCTTTTCCATAATACACCAGTATAATTTGGCATCCTCAACTGTTACTATTCCACCTGCGGGTTTAAAACCAACCATCCTTTTGTTCTTTTTTTCAAACGCTTTAATTGCATGCGCCATTACCCATGCTGCTTCAGGCGTAGCAGCTGGTGTTGTTTTTCCTGTTGAAGTTTTTATAAAATCAGCCCCCGACTCCATTGCAATTAAACTTGCTTTCCAAATATTTTCAGGAGTTGCAAGAGTGCCTGATTCAATAATTACCTTTAAATGAGCTTTACCCATAGCGGCTTTGATGGTTTTAATCTCTTCCCCTACAAACTCATAATTTCCCTCTAAAAACTCTCCTACCGAAATTACAATATCAATTTCGTTTGCTCCAAAAAACAGAGCTTTTTTAGTTTCTTCAACTTTGACATCCAAAAATGTTTGCGATGATGGAAATCCTGCAGAAACAACAGCCCTCTCAACCTTTGTGCCCTTTAATACTTTGGTTGGTATAGATGCAAACACAGGGTAAACACAAACTGCTGCAACATTCGGCATATCCGGAAAGTGTTCCGGAAAATGTAATACCTTCTCACAAAACTCTTCAATTTGATTACTATTATCGGTTGTATTCAAAGATGTTAAGTCAATACAACTAAACATATTTTTAATTAATCCGGCAGTTGATGATACATGTTGGGTCATTGTTGGGTTCCATGTCATCATTTTAGAATAATCCTCTTCAAACATGTCAAATAATGGATTCATATCAAATAATTTAAAAAATAGTATTTAAAGTTTATAATTACTTTTGTGACGGTTATTGTCACGTATTGTTTTTTTCTCAATATTCGCCTTGAATGCCCCTGTTAAATCAACACCGGTTTGATTTGCGAGACAAATTAAAACCCAAAGTATGTCAGCCATTTCATCCCCAATATTCAAACCCTTTTCGTTTTCTTTAAATGACTGATCTCCATATTTGCGTGCCATAATTCTGGCCAGTTCTCCCACTTCTTCCATTAAAACAGCAGTATTGGTTAACGCATTAAAATAGCGCACGCCATGCTCTTTAATCCAATTGTCAACAGTTTTTTGAGCTTCATCTAAAGTCATACTTTAATGTTTTTGTTTTGAATCCATCCAAATTGTAACTGGTCCGTCATTTACAAGTTCAACCTGCATTGAGGCCCCAAAAACCCCTGTAGCAATTTCTTTTTCACTATTTAATTCAAGTTGTTTAATAAAAAACTGATACAAAGGAACTGATATTTCGGGAGGAGCAGCATCAACATACGAGGGCCTGTTTCCTTTTTTAATTCTGGCTTGTAATGTAAACTGGCTGATAACCATAATTTGTCCGCCTATTTCTATCACCGATCGGTTCATAACTCCTTTGTCATCATTAAAAACCCTTAATGAAACTATTTTCCCCGCCAACCAAACTGCATCATCCTGGGTGTCGTTGTTTTCAACACCAAGAAAAATCAAAAGGCCCCTTTCAACAGAACTTTCAAGACCATCAGTTGTTGAAACGTTTGCCCTTGCTACCCTTTGAATTAACGCTCTCATATAATTTTTAATTTCTAAAGAGTTTGTAAAATTAATCTTTCCAACCCAAATAATGCAACCTTTTACATTTCTGAATTATAAAAATATTTATTTTTAATATAAAACTTCCCTTAACGGTAATTTTTAATACCTCCGTCAAAACAAGATAATAACCGAACCCCTTTTTAAAATAAGCCGATGTAAATTATTTATGGTTTAAGCTTATTACAAATTTTAGAAACAAAATTATTTGATTTTGACCATTCTGATTTTACATTTATTTTTACACCAATATCCCTGGCTTATTCTACAAAAAAATTACAACCCCAGCAATGAATATTATATCAATAATCAGTAAATCGACCGATCCGGCATTTAACCTTGCGGCTGAAGAGTTTCTTCTTAAACAAAAATCGGACGATATTAATTTTTTCTATATTAACTCCCCTTCGGTTATTATTGGAAAACACCAGAATGCCCTTGCCGAAATTAACCTGGAATACCTTGAAAAAAACAACATACCCCTTTACAGAAGACTTTCGGGCGGAGGAACAGTTTTCCATGATAGGGGCAATATAAATTTTTGCTTTATAAAAACCGGTGAACCGTCTGACCTTGTAAATTTTAAAAAAGCAACCCAGCCCGTTATTGATGTTTTAAATTCATGGAATATTAATGCCAGATGTGGAAAGCGTAATGATATTCTGGTAAATTATAAAAAGGTTTCGGGTATAGCCTGTCACGTTTTTAAGTCGAGGGTTATGCACCATGGTACGTTGTTACACAGTACCGACCTAAACCAGCTTACGGAATGTTTAAAAAACAACCCGTCCCGTTTCAAGGATAAAGCAGTAAAGTCAGTTAGAAGTGAAGTAATGAACCTAAACGAAAGCCTGGACCACAGCCTTATACCGGAACACTTTCTGAAAAATCTTGAAACATCACTTCGTGGTTTATCAATTAATTCTTTATTTTATGAATTCACACAATCTGATTTAGAAGAGATTGAAAAACTAATGGTTGAGAAATATAATACATGGAAATGGAATTATGGATATGGTCCTAATTATAGTTTTAAGAAAAGAATTCAAGTGGGCCAAAAAGTACTTGCGTGCGAAATTACTGTATCAAAGGGTGTAATTTCAACCATAAATATTACATCCAACATTAAAGATGCTGCATTGCCAAATCTTTTTGAAACATATTTAACCGGAGCCAACCACGAAAAAAAGAGCCTTGAAAATAAGCTTAACTTAATTTGCGAAAAGAATAAACTTTTGCCCGATCCTTCTCTTCTAATTTCACTTTTCTTTTAAGCACAGCACAATTCAAATAAATGGGCATAAATAGTTTTGCTACTATTAACTATACATAAATTAAAAGTTAGATACCTGTGTGCCTTTATTGAATTAACTTTTCCCCTTCCCTGCAAAATATTTAATAACGGCATTAGCCTTTGCTGTACCAATCACACTTTTTAGGTCTTCGAGCGAAGCCCTGCTTATGCCGTCAATACTTTTAAATTTTAGGAGTAAGTCCTTCTTTGTTTTTTCTCCAATTTCAGGAATTGATTCAATCTGTGATTTCAAAAAAGCCTTGCTCCTTTTGTCCCTATGAAAGGATATTCCAAACCGGTGTGCTTCATTTCTGATATGTTGAATTATTTTTAACGATGAAGATGTTTTATCCAAATAGAGTGGAATAGGGTCATCGGGGAAAAAAATCTCTTCCAGCCTTTTGGCAATTCCGATAACAGTAATTTCTTTAGAAATACCCAAAAGTTTTAATGATTTAACAGCCGAACCCAACTGGCCTTTTCCTCCGTCAATAACAATAAGCTGGGGCAGGGACGTTCCTTCATCCAAAATTCTTTTATAACGACGCGTAACAACTTCTTCCATCGATCCAAAATCGTTAGGGCCTTCAACTGTTTTTATATTAAAATGACGGTAATCACGTTTGGCAGGTTTTCCGTTTTTAAAAACCACACAAGCAGCAACAGCGTTTGAGCCCTGTAGGTTTGAGTTGTCAAAACATTCGATATGAACAGGTAGCTTTTTCAGCCTCAGATCAGTTTTTAGTTTTTCCAGTATAATAAGCGATGGTGGTTTTTTAGTTTGGTTGGCTTTATGCTTAAGTTTTTCCAATCGGAAAAACTTAACATTCCTTTCAGAAAGATCCAGCAGCTTCTTTTTATCCCCAATTTGCGGCACCACCAACTGAACTCCTTTAAAAACCACATCAGGCAAAAAAGGTGTAATAATTTCACTTGCATTGCTTTTAAACCTTTCACGAAACTCTGCCATAGCCAACGCCAACAGGTCTGAATCAGCTTCGTCCAATCTCTTTTTATATTCAATAGTATGTGTTTGAACAATGGCCCCGTTAAGTATCTTTAAAAAATTGACAAAAGCAGATACTTCATCGCTTATAATTGAGAATACATCTACATTGTTAATTTTAGGATTAACAATGGTGGACTTACTTTGAAAATTTCCAAGTAGCTTCAATTTTTGCTTTATCTCATTTGCTTCTTCAAATTGATAACCGGTGGCAAGTTGCATCATTTTTTCATTAAGATACTTTATAACAGTTCCTATGTTACCTTTAAGGATGGCTTTAATTTCTTCCACCTGTATATTGTAGTCATCTCCCTTCTGAAGTCCGGCACACGGGCCTTTGCAATTCCCAATATGATATTCAAGACAAAGTTTGAATTTTTTTCGTGAAATGTTTTCATCAGAAAGGTGGTGCCGGCATGTACGCAGGAAATATAGCTGACGAAAAAGGTCAAGAAGAGTGCGCACTAAAACAACTGAAGTATATGGGCCAAAATATTGACTACCGTCTTTAATTAGTTGCCTGGTTTGATAAACCCTTGGAAATGGTTCGTTCCTTAATACAATCCATGGAAAAGTTTTATCATCTTTTAAAAGTACATTATATCTTGGCTGATATTTTTTAATAAGGTTATTTTCGAGTAAAAGGGCGTCCTCTTCTGTTTCAACAACGAAATGTCTAATTTGTGATACCCTTTTAACCAAAACCCTTGTTTTTCCATTTTCAGGTTCCCTGTTAAAATATGATGCAACTCTTTTCTTAAGATTTTTTGCTTTGCCAACATAAATAATCTTTTCGGAATCGTCAAGGAATTGGTAAACGCCGGGATTATCAGGAAGGGCCTTTACTGCTGTCCTTATATATTCCTGTCGGTTTACTTCGGTGTTTTTCATCGGCCCGGTTTATTCAAACAATGAAGTAAATGAAAATGTATTTACGTCAAATAACCCTTTATCTCCAAGTTTCAAACTCGGGATCACCAATAACGACAAAAAGGAAAGGGTCATGAACGGGGCTTTTAGGGTTGTGCCCATTTGGGCAGCCTCATAATTAAGTTTCTGGTAAATTGCAGCAACACCCTCTCCCTCCAAAGTACTCATAAGACCTGCAACCGGCAATTCTAAAACTGTAACATTGTTGTTATTAATTGCAACAATCCCCCCTTTTGTTTCAATTAATTTATTTATTGCTTTAGCAATGGAAAAATCATCAACTCCGACTGCAATTATGTTATGGGAGTCGTGTGCCACTGAGCTTGCAAGGGCGCCCGTCTTTAATCCAATTTTCCTAACAAAACCAATAGCCGGCAGTTCGTTGGAGTATCTGTTAACCACAACAAGCTTTAAAACATCATCAGTTACTTCAGGTTTTATAATCCTGTCGGCACCAAATGTGGGGCTCCAGGTTATTCCGTTGGTCAACAATTCACCATCTTCAACTTCAATAACTTTTACTTTATTAAACCCATCTGGCATTTTAATCTCCAATTGGTTTATTTGCACCTGTTGGTCGCGAAAAGCGTTTATTGTATTTACCTTTTTAATAGGAAACAGAATTCCTTCTGTGCGGTTATAAACACAAGTGCCATTAATATATGTTTGTTCAACAGTAAAATTTTCAAGTGAACTCAAAACAATAAAATCAGCTGTATCATTCTGCCTCAACAATCCTACCGGAAGGTTATAATGCATAACAGGGTTAATAGTTGCTGCTTTCAGCAAATCAAACAAACCGACTCCTGAACTAACTCCTTTTTTTATTATCCGGTTAATATGCCCATGAGTTAAAATCTCATCTGGATGGCTATCGTCAGTACATAACATTACTGCCTCGGGATGCAATTTAAAGAGAGGAGAAAGGTTTTGAAAATTTCTGGCTGCGCTTCCCTCTCTTATTTGAATTTTCATGCCCAAACTGATTTTTTCCAAAGCTTCATCCAGGGATGCACATTCATGATCAGTCCCAATTCCGGCTTCAATATACTTTTCTAATAACTTTCCCCTTAAACCGGGGGCATGTCCGTCAATTTTAAGTCCTTTTCTTTTTGCAGCACTTAGTTTGGCCATAATTTCATTATCCCTTTGTATAACCCCGGGAAAGTTCATCATCTCTGAAAGAAAGTATATATCTTCATTATTCAACAAAATATCAATATCTATTGCGTTAAGACTTGCCCCGGACGTTTCAAAAGGTGTTGCAGGTACACATGATGGGGCACCGAAGAAAAACTTAAACGGGACCTTTTTGCCATCGTCAATCATAAACTGAACACCTTCACGCCCCAGAACGTTTGCAATTTCATGTGGGTCGGTAACAGCTCCAATTGTTCCATGTGGAACAACCATTCGTGCAAATCGCGATGGAGTTAACATAGAGCTTTCAATATGAACATGCGAATCAATAAGACCGGGCATAATAAAAACATCAGGTGCAGTGCTGCAGCGAACAACATTTATAATTATCCCGTTCGCAATTTCTATTTGGCCCGGATATATTTCCCTGGCAAATAAATCAACAATTTGCCCTTTAATAATCTTATTGTCCATCTTAACAAAAACAGATTTAAGTTTGTGTTCCACGTGGAACATTATCGTCCCAGCAAAACCAACAACACATTTACATCACTGGGAGAAACACCGCTTATCCTCGATGCCTGCCCTATTGTTTCCGGATCGATTTTTTCGAGCTTTTGCCTACCTTCTGTTGAAATAGTATGAATTGATTTGTAATCAAATTTTCCTTTAATTTTAATACTATCAAGTCTTGTTAACTTGTCGGCAATAATCCTTTCTCGTTTAATGTAGCCTTCGTATTTAATAAAAATTTCGGCCGACTCAACCACTTCTTCATACCTATCTTGAGGTAAACTATCACAATAACTTTTTAAGGGACCATAAAATTCTATTAAGTTGGCCAGCTTAATTTGGGGTCGCGAAACAATATCTTTTATCTTAACCCCCTGGCTTAAAACAGATGTTCCCTTATTGTTTAAATAATCATTAATCTCGCCCGGCTTAATACTGGTTTTATTCAGGAAATCAACAAGACCATTTCTTAATCTTAATTTTTCTTTCAGGTAACACATCCTTTCTTTAGTTGCCAAACCAATTTGTGCACCTTTAGGGGTTAACCTCTGATCAGCATCGTCCTGCCTTAAAAGCATTCGATATTCAGCCCTGCTTGTAAACATTCTGTAAGGCTCATCAACGCCTTTAGTAACCAAATCATCAATTAATACACCTATGTATGCCTCGTCCCGTTTAAGTACAAACGGCACATTCCCCAAAATTTGCTGAACAGCATTTATTCCGGCCATGAGCCCTTGTGCTCCGGC
The DNA here is from genome assembly GCA_037439945.1 of Marinilabiliaceae bacterium. Lineage (GTDB taxonomy): Bacteria > Bacteroidota > Bacteroidia > Bacteroidales > Marinilabiliaceae > CALEUX01. The sequence goes on along the minus strand of JBBIVA010000084.1, from coordinate 1,222 downwards.
CTCTTCATATCCGGTGGTACCGTTAATCTGCCCAGCAAAATACAAACCTCTAATAATTTTAGTTTCTAAGGTGTGTAAAAGTTGTGTTGGGTCAAAAAAATCATATTCAATAGCGTACCCCGGACGAAAAATAGATGCAGATTCTAAACCGGGGATTTCCTTTAATGAATTTAGTTGAGTGTGTAATGGTAATGAACTGCTAAATCCATTTAAATAATACTCTATAGTCCCCTCTCCTTCCGGTTCAAGGTATAATTGGTGGCTATCCTTGTCTGCAAATGTTACTACTTTAGTTTCTATACTGGGACAATAACGTGGGCCTAAGCTTTGAATAGTACCATTAAACATTGGGCTTTCACTCAATCCTTCGAATACTGCTGAATGAACTTCTTTATTTGTATAGGTGATAAAACAACTTCGTTGTTTACAAACCTTATTTGATCCGGGTAAATAACTGAACTTATGATAGCCATTTTCCCCGGGTTGCTCGCTCAAAACAGAAAAATTTATTGTTCGGCCATCAATGCGTACAGGTGTGCCTGTTTTCATACGCCCAGTATTAAAACCTAATTCTATCAATTTTTCGGTCACTCCGTAAGAAGCAGGTTCAGAAATACGCCCCCCCTGGAGTTGAACAGAACCAATATGGATTAATCCATTTAAGAATGTGCCTGTAGTTAGTATTACTGACTTGGAGAAAAACTCAACACCCATTTTGGTTTTTACTCCCTTTATACAACCCTCGTTTAAAAGTAAGTCTGTAACAACATCCTGCCAAAAGGATACTTTTTCATTTTGTTCCAGAAGCTGCCTCCAGGTATTTGAATAAACCATTCTATCACATTGTGATCTTGGGCTCCACATTGCAGGTCCCTTAGAACGATTCAACATTCTGAACTGAATTGAAGATGCATCAGTAACTATGCCCATATAACCGCCCAGGGCATCAATTTCCCTTACAATCTGTCCTTTTGCAATGCCACCAACTGCAGGATTACAGCTCATTTGAGCCAAATTGTTTAAATCCATAGAAATTAATAAAGCATCCAAACCCATATTTCCAACAGCCATTGCAGCTTCACATCCTGCATGGCCCCCTCCCACTACAATAACATCAAACTCAAATTTCATTTTATTTCAAATTCAAAAAACAATTCACAAAAATATGAAGAATCTTTTATGAGTTAATTCAAACAAATAAATTTATTAAAAAGTTTATATA
>JBBIVA010000083.1:0-16657 GCA_037439945.1 Marinilabiliaceae bacterium | reverse complement strand
TACAAATTAAACCCAAAAAAGGTTCTGATAAATTTCAAATTGGCGTAAGATATCCCAGTTTATTTAACTGCTATTGTTTCAATTTCAATTATGGCGCCAAGGGGTAGTGATTTTACAGCAAAGGTTGATCTTGCCGGATGATTTTCTTTGTAATAAGTTGAATAGACGTCATTCATTGCCTTAAAATCTGACAAATCTGCCAAAAGACAGGTTGATTTTACAACATCAGAAAAAGAATATCCTGCCGCTTTTAATATTGCACCTATATTTTCCAGAACTTGTTTTGTTTGAATTGTAATATCGCCCTCAACCATATTACCTGTTGCGGGATCAATTGGTATCTGTCCCGAAATATATAAAGTACCATTTGTCTCAACAGCCTGGCTATACGGACCTATTGCAGCAGGTGCACCATTAGTTTTAATAATCTTTTTCATTTTATTGGGTTTCAGTTGTTTTTATGATTATATGAAATTATTAGGGGCTTAAATCTTTAAAACCAGTTTGGATTATCCCTTGGATTACTACGTTTTTCATATTTCAGGTCGCGAAGTAAGCTGCTGTTAACTGCTATTGAAAAAAAGAACGATTTATATCTTCCAATGGGAACCATATTAAAACTCATATTCCAGCAATGAAGGTTACGGCTAATCCTGAGGTTTGTATGTGATATCTCTTTTTGTTCGAAATTGTAACCCGTTGACATATTAATATCCCATTTTGGGGTAAGGGTAACCCTTCCTGAAAGGTTAACATCGGCTGTAAACTTAAATGGATAGGCCATTTTCTCCTTATCAAATTTACTGTCAGGAATAATTCTCATATTATAGTTTAATGAAATACTCCAGGGTATATCAAATTTTACATAACCATCATCAGTTTCTTCAATGGCAGGTGGGGTATTAATTCCTCCCTGCTGGTTATTAATACCTTCCGGCCCCATATTGTTAACCTGGTTATTTGAACCTTGGCCCGGGGGACTTTCACCCTCTTTCTTCTTTTTAAAATTATCTGAACCAAAATTGAAGCCAAAACTAAGGTTAGCACTTTCAAGTCTTGCAAGTCTCCGGTTCTGGCTCCATTCAAATCTGTCCATTCTTACAACCTGTCCTTTGGGAAGAGTATCCAGTACATAAGGATCGAATGTAGCTCCAAAGCTTATACTTGTGCCAAAAATTTTTGTTCTTCCACTCATAGTTATTCTCGACCATTTTAATGAATCGGCCAGAAAATTATATGATGTACTGAAATTTAGTGATTCAAGGATTCCAATTTTTTTAAATCCTGTACTGTCCTTATCACTTTTTATTTTCATTTCCAATGAATTGCCCAGATTAAGGCCTAAAGAACCCGATTCTCCTTTTCCAGGTACCCCAAATATGGAACCATCATAATATGAATAGGAGTAGTTAACAACTTCGTCTGTTCTCTCATTATAGTATTCAAACCAATCGTAATATCCATATTTGGGGTTACCAAAATCAGGCCGGTACGAAAAACTTGCCGATGGAGTCATTACATGGCGTATTGCTTCAATCTTATCGCCAAATAATTTTCTGCTGGGTTTATAAAAAGTATATAATTTTGTTGATGTTCCAACTCCATAACTATAATCATACACCCTGTAAAATCCTGCAGTTGTATCTTTTCTTACCACAACTCCGGCTTCTTCATCATATTCCTGGGTAATGGATTTAAAATACCACCTTTCAGTATAATTAAAGTTGGGGGTTAATGTGAAATATTTCAGCAATTTAAGGTTCATTGAAACAGGTATGGTATGCTTAACACCATTTTTCCAATCTTTGGCTATACTTGCATTTTTTAGTTCACTCTCTTTGGATGTTATACTATTCCTTGTGTTACCTGTATAACTTAAACTAATATTTTCATACCAGGCCTCTTTTGATCCTATTTTATTTTTGGGTTTAAAAGGAAAGATCCTGTTAACAGTAAATGTTAAATCCGGAATGGTAAGGTCAATGGTGGTATCCCTGCTGTTTTGCGAATGTTGCAGGGAGAAGTTAAGATTGTATGGTTTTTCTGGAAATCTTCGTGAGTAGTTTATACTTGATCTTTTTGTGTTTGTAGCAAGGATTTCCGGGTTTATAATACTACCAACATTGTTTTTATCAAACGAACTTGTTGAATAGTTAACACTTGCAGAAAAGGTTGAATATGGGTTTGCTTTTGAATCCTGCGAATGTGTCCAGTTAAGTGAAAAGTCATTTGATTTGCTATAATCCGGAAGGTCTTTTTCACTGAAAATATTTGTAATTTTCTGTGCTGAGAAATTCCCGCTAAACTTATACAATACTTTATACCTTGAGTCCATTCTTAATCCCCAGGAGCTGTTTGCATAAATATCTCCGGTTACTGCCAGGTCAAAATAATCGTTTGCGGCCCAGTAATAACCCCCGTCGCGCAGAAAAAAACCACGGTTGCTTTCTTCACCATATGATGGCATTAAAAACCCTGAGCTATAAGACCGTGTACTTGGGACAAAGGCAAAAGGGATAAACAACGGGAAAATTTTAACATCTTCAAGAACCAGATATGCAGGTCCGGTAATAACTTTTTTCCCGGGAATTACTTTTGCTTTGGTCATATTTATATAAAAATGCGGACAATCATGATGGTCGCAGGTTGTATATCTACCATCCTTTAAAAAGTATGTATTGTCTGAATTTTTTTTGGCAACCTCACTAACAATAAATCCTTCACCCTGAGTTGTTACCACATGTTCAATAATAGCTTTTTCTGTTTTGAAATTATACCGCATTTTACGCATTGTATATTCCCCACCTTTGTCCTTGAACACAGGTAACCCTGTTTCAATACCAAGCGAATCTTTTGTACCCGCGGCAAATGCAAGGCTACTGTCAAGATCAAGCTCAATATAATGTGCAGTTAAAAGAATATCCTTATAACTTACTGAAGCTTCTCCAAATAGAAAAACCTTACCCATGTTGAAAAGGGTTGAATCTTTTGCACTGTACTTAACCTCAGAGTCCAAAAGTGGAGCCTTAGGCTTAGACTGGGCCTTACTTGTTGTTATTGAATCTTCGGCTGCATTCTGATTATTACCTTGAAAACCTTTTTTTGCAACAACTGAAGGGTCTGGCAATGATGTTATCCTGGAATTAATTTGCCCAGTAGCACTTATTAACAGGTTTAAGAAAATTGCAGAAATTAACCATTTGCTGAAAACCGGCCTTAATCCTGAGGTAATATGTTGTATAGTTATCAAAGTGCTGTTTCTTTTTTATGGTGGCCACAAAAATAAACTAAAAAATGGTCAATTAAATATTTCTGATGGATAAAACTTTATTATGATTTCTGGCAAACAGGAAGATATTTATTATTTTTGGCAGGGTTTGTGTAAAACCCCTAATAGTTTTTAAAATAATAAAATTAAGGTATTTACATTACCGAAATTCGAAAAAAACCTTACAGTTTTCATGCCATTATTATTAACTGCCCATTACAATTAATATTTATTGGCTTTTTAATATCATGACTCCATGGACATAATTATTAAAATAAAATATTTCCCGAAAAAGTTACCCTTAACGGTTTTTTTCCTGGTTTTGTTTGGATCTTGTTTTAGATTAGTGGCACAATCGGAAAAGACTGCTTCATTTACAACTGTTGTTCTTGATGCAGGCCATGGCGGTAAGGATCCGGGTGCAATTGGAAAGTTTGTAATGGAAAAAGATATTGTGTTGCCGGTTACTTTAAAAGTTGGAGAATATATAACCAGGGAAATGCCTGGCGTGAAAGTAATTTATACCCGTTCAACTGACCAGTTTCTTCCCCTGGATGAAAGGGCAGAAATTGCAAACAGGGCAAAGGCCGACCTTTTTGTTTCAATTCATGCAAACTCAATAAGTAACCCAAAAATTTTTGGTGCCGAAACCTTTGTTCTTGGATTACACCGTACCCAGGAAAACCTTGATGTTGCAAAAAAGGAGAACTCCGTAATTGTTTTGGAAGATGACTATAGTAAAAAATATGAAGGCTTTGACCCAAATTCAACTGAGTCGTATATAATTTTTGAACTTATGCAAAATGTTTATCTGGACCAAAGTATTGATGTTGCATCAATTGTTCAGGAACAGTTCGAAAAGAGAGTTGGCCGGCATAACAGGGGAGTTAAACAGGCGGGTTTTTTGGTTCTTAGAAAGACTGCAATGCCTGGAATTTTAATTGAATTAGGATTTTTAAGTAACCGGAATGAAGAAAAATTTATGGCATCTGAGGAAGGGCAGGTATATCTTGCCTCAGCAATTTACAGGGCCATTAAAGAATATAAAACAAGGTTTGATGCAAGGAATGGAATTGTAAATACACAACAATTATCAGTTAATTATAACAGTAAAACTGAAACTGTAGGTACACTCCCAACTGTAACTGGTATCCAACCTGGAAGTAATGATTTGGTTGAATTCAGGATTCAGGTTGCCTCATCGGGAAAGAAAATTAAGGAAAATTCAGGGCCATTCGGGTTATTTAATGATGTTTGGGTTTTTGAAGAAGGAAATTTATATAAATATACCACCGGCTTAGCGGGTAGTTATGATGAAATTACTGTCATACTAAAAGAAGTAAGAAAAAAGGTCCCCGACTGCTTTATTGTTGCATTTAAAAACGGACAGAAAGTTCCTGTTTCGGAAGCAAGGTAGCCTATATTATAAAGCTGACAAAATTAAATTTTCTGCCTTCCTTTAAATTATTTTATCTTTGGCCAAGATAAAAATATTGTTTGAATAATGACCAATTTAAAATAATTTAATTCCCTTCATAGTGCAGCACATAGTTTATTTTTTTAAGAACAGTGTAATTTGGCACATGATAAAAAAATATTAATAGTAATTTACATGAAAATAAGAAAAGAAGTTAAAGCCGGTGTTTTAATACTGGTAACCCTGGTAATGTTAATCTGGGGGTTGAACTTTTTAAAGGGAACAAATATTTTTTTCCCAGGTGATCTTTATTATGGCGTTTATGGACGGGTTGACGGACTAACAAAGGGAAGTCCCATTTTTTACAAAGGCTTTAAAGTAGGTACGGTTCGTGATATACGGATTCATCCAGCCCAAAAAGATGTTTTTCTGGTTTCTTTTTCAGTAACACAACCTATAGTACTGTACAATAACTCCATAGCCCAGATTTATAGCCTGGATTTAATGGGAACCAAAGGGATTCAGTTAATTAATTATGCCGGTAACAGGGTGATAATTGCGGGAGATACCCTAAAAACATCTGTGATGGGCGATTTGGTTGACCAGGTTAGCATGGAGGTTTTACCACTTAAAGAAAAAACTGAAAAGCTCCTGGTTAAGTTAGATACCGTTTTAACCAATATAGGCAGAGTATTTTCAGAGAAGAACAAGAAAGGGTTGGAGAATAGTATCCATCATCTCTACCTAACCATGGAAAATCTGGCATTGATATCAGCCAGGCTAAACGGGGCATTTGAGGATGACAGAGAACTTGGAAAAAGTTTAAAAAATATAGAAAACTTTACCAATACGTTGCAAATGCAAAAAGCCAACCTGAATTCAATAACCACGAATCTGGCTGAGTTTTCTTACAATCTAAACCAGGTAAATATGCACAGGGTTATTGCAATGGCAGATTCAACTCTGAATACATTGAACCAGGTATTAGAAAAAGCTAAAAAAGGAGATGGGTCGCTTGGCATGTTCCTTACCGACCAAACCTTATATCTTAATATGCAGGATGCAGCTGCAAATCTCGATCGTTTACTGGCTGATGTACGTCATAACCCTGAGCGTTATTTGCATTTTTCGGCTGTAAATCTTGGACGCCGGATTTATGTCGATACTGATGAATCTATGGCTGATGTAAAAAGAATTGTTTTTAAAATTAAAGTTGCCCAATCACCTGTTCCTCTTGATATCAGAAACTCAATAGTTTTAGATGATTTACCGGTATATGAAGATTATGATGGTAATTATTACATATATACAGTAGGTGAGACAAATTCCTATTCAGGCGCATTAAAACTGAACGATAGGCTTCTTTCTGTTTTTCCGGGCGCAGTAATAGTTGCCTACAAGGATGGAAAACCTATACATTTAAAAAGTGCATTGCGAAAAATAAAGATCAAAAATTGATTATAATGTTAAATAGAAATATGTTTTTTATTTTTTGACGAACGGATTTTTTTTATTTTTTTTTCAACCAAAGTTCAATAAAACAATGATTTGGATAGCCTTATCGAAAGTATAACGGTTTTGTTATATTGCTATAAATCAAGGTTATATTGTTAATTATATTAATACTTTGAAAATTAGTCATCTAATGTTTTTTGATTAAATCAAGCCTTTTTCTATTTTTTTTTTAATTTTTTTTTCACAAATTTTGTTTCTATGTGGGTTAAATTTCAATTAACATAATATTATCAGGGAGTACAATAAAATGATACTGGATCACAACAAAGTTTGGAGTAATTGTTTAAAGGTATTTAAATCCTCAATTGATTCAAATTCTTTTCAAACGTGGATAGAGCCAATTATCCCCCTTAAATTAGAAAAAGATGTTTTAACCATTCAGGTTCCCAGTTTATTTTTTTATGAAATAATTGAGGAGCAATTTATTGATTTGGTTAGCCAAAGTTTGCGTAAATATATCGGCCCATTGGCAAAACTTGAATATAGTGTGGTAATGGATAAGGGAAAGGCTTCAAATCCTGATCCATATACAGTTAATTTTCCCACCGGTAATAAATCGGATCTGCGAAACAGGGCTGTATCACCTCAGCATAATGATAATCAGACATCAATAAAAAATCCTTTTGTTATTCCCGGAATAAAAAAACTCGACATAGATCCTCAGCTTAATCCTGAATATACGTTTGAAAATTTTGTTGAAGGCGATTGTAACCGTCTTGCAAGGGCAGCTAGTGAAGCTGTTGCAAAAAAACCAGGGAAAACAGCTTTCAACCCACTGTTTATTTATGGGAATTCAGGGCTTGGTAAAACACATTTATCTCAGGCAATTGGCGTTGAGGTTAAAAGAAACTTTCCCGAGAAAACAGTACTTTACGTTAGTGCCAATAAGTTTCAAACGCAATACACCGAATCTGTAAGGTGTAATACACAAAATGATTTTTTGAATTTTTATCAGGTTATTGATGTTTTAATAGTTGACGATATACACGAATTTGCCGGAAAAACAGGTACACAAAATACGTTTTTTCATATATTTAACCATTTGCAGCAAACCGGGAAGCAGTTGATTTTAACTTCCGATCAGGCTCCGGCCGATTTGCAGGGGATGGAGGAAAGATTATTGTCAAGGTTTAAATGGGGTTTACCTGCTGATCTTAAGGCACCGGATTTTAATACCAGGGTTGATATTTTAAAACACAAAATTTACAAAGACGGAATGTCAGTATCTGGTGATGTTATACACTATATTGCTTCACATATCAACCATAATGTCCGTGAACTTGAGGGCGCTTTAATAATGTTGCTGGCAATTTCAACCCTTAATAAGGCTGAAATAACTTTAGAAACCGCTCGAAGTGTTGTTGACAAATTAGTGCGTAAATCTCAAAGGGAAATGTCAGTTGATTTTATTCAGAAAACTGTTTGTAATTATTACGGACTTGAAATAGATTCATTACAGTCCAGAACCCGAAAACGCGAAATAGTTCAGGCCCGTCAAATTGCAATGTATTTTTCAAAAAACCTAACCAATTCATCATTATCGGTAATTGGTTCCAAAATTGGGAAAAAAGATCATGCTACAGTTTTACATGCGTGCCGTACCATATCAAACCTGATGGAAACCGACAGGGAATTCAAAAATCAAATTCGCGAAATCGAAGCACAATTGAAAACCTGAAACCGGACTATAAATTTTCGAAGCAATTCATCTTGAATATTTGGCTCAAATTTTTCTTTATTTCAAATTTGAAGTTTATTTAAACCAGTAAAATTCATTTTTCAGGGTATTCAAATCCATTTTGTACACTCCCTGTTTTTAAAATTGCCAAACAAAACAATTGCATCCGGATAAATATTATATCTTTGGTACCTGTTTTGTTGTAATGAGTTTTGTTAAGAATTAGGCAATTGTTTATACTGAAAAATGTTTTTGGGAATTTCAATTATTTGTTATTCTTTAAACTATAAACCACAAAATCTTTAGGTTTTAATTTTAATGGCATGCTTTTAATCCGTTATCTGATTTTAGTAATAATCCTATCATTTCTGAATATCTCCTCAATCCAGTCGCAGGAAGAAAAAATCAATATAGATGCAACTCCTAAAATTCTGCTGAATGGAAAAGAATATTACCTGCATGTAGTTCAAAGGGGAGAGGGCTTATATCGAATTAGTATTAATTATGGAGTTTCGCAACATGAAATTTTAGAGGCCAATGATGATTTAACCGAAAATCTGGGGATCGGTCAAATAATTAGAATACCGGTAATAAAGGGAAGAAATAATACGGTTCAGGAACTTAACAGAACCACCACACATATGTACCATACTGTTGAGAAGGGCCATACAGCGTACTTTATATCACGGAAATATAATATTCCACTTGATGTTATTTATGAAAATAATCCCGGAACCCGCGATGGACTTATTGAGGGTTCAATATTAAAAATTCCGGTTAATATTGCTGATAATTATACATCTGGTTTAACTGAAATTAACCATTCTGATTCATACTTTTATCATACTGTTGAATCAAAGGAAACGCTTTTTGCAATAGCACGGGAATATAATTCAACAGTTGATGTAATAATTGGGGCAAATCCAGCCCTGCGTACTGGTATCCTTGCAGTTGGCAGTGTTGTCAGAATTCCAAGAAAAAATGCCCAGGACAAAATAATGGTTAAAATTACCAGTGATGGGACTCAAAAATTTATTCAGGGCGAATCATATTTATACCATTCTATATTACCAGGGCAGACTTTCTATTCCATTAGCCGGCAATATCAGGTAGAAATTGTTAAAATTCAGGAAGCTAACCCTGGTGTATCACAGGATGATTTAAAACCGGGCTATGTTTTAAGAATTCCACGAGATAAGGTTGAATCCGACTTATCTTATCAGTTACATGACAAAAATTTACGCTTGTTTACAAACCATAAGGTAAAGCGAAGAGAAACCCTATATGGTATTTCTCGTGAATATCATGTGGACATGGAAACAATTAAAACGCTGAACCCCAAAATTAACTTTAACAATCTTGAAAAGGGAACTGTTGTTCGTATTCCGACAGATGCATGGTTTGCATCGCGCACCGCAACCGCCCTTACCCAACAACAAACCACCGATACAATAAAAGAAGATCTTAAACCTCTGGTGGAATTAACCGGTAATTGTGCACCAGAAACCCATTTTGATTCAAGGAATCCTATTAAAGTGGCCTTGTTATTTCCCTTCGCTGCAAAAGAAACCACAAGGTTTACATTAGAACAGGATACTTCAAAAATGGCACGAATACTTCCCGCATCGGCCAGCAGAAACCGAGTTTTTACAGAATTTTACAGCGGAATGCTTTTGGCTTTGGATACATTAAAAAAGCAAGGCATCAGTGTGGAGTTATCTGTTTTTGATATTTCTCCGGACACCCTTGCGCTTAAGCGGGTTTTGAATGACAGGTACCTGGCAAAGTCCGATTTAATAATCGGACCTGCACTGGCACACGAACTGCCTTTAGTATCAGAATTTAGCAGGAGATATAAAATCCCCCTTGTTTACCCAATGTCAAATACAAATCCTGAATTAAGGAATAATCCATACCTTTTTCATATTAATACACCCGACAGCCTTTTATATAAAAAGATGACAGGTGAAATAATTCGCCAATCTGCTGGTGCTAACCTCATTGTTATTTGGCCGCCGGATGCTGAAAATGGTGCCAGACTATTGGCATCGCAAATCAAAAAAGAAGCTGAATCATACAAAAACAGAAATATAATATATGTGGAATACAGGTCAAAAGGGGACGATTTAAACGATTTACAACTTTTAATTAATAAAGATGGTAAAAATGTTATAGTGGTCCCAACTGTTCGTGAAGCCGAGGTATCTAAAATAATTCCTATTCTTTCTGGTGTTAAAGAGAAAACAAAAGCCAATATGATTTTATTCGGAATGCCTGATTGGCTTAGGTTTCAAACTATTGACCCGGAGGATATACATAATTTGAACGGGTCAGTTTTTTCTTCCTTTGGAATCGATTACAACAAAAAATTAACAAACGATTTCATTCGAAAATATCGTAAATGGTTTCATACCGAACCCCATGCAATTTCACCATATTTCCAGAATTCAGTTTCAACATCCGGCTATTCCAGATATGGTATATGGGGCTATGATGTTACTAATTATTTTGTTTCGGCACTATTTCGTTATGGAAATGATTTCGATATTTGCCTTAATGATTTTATCCATCAGGAGGTTCAATTTAATTTTGAATTCAGGAGATTTTCAAATTGGGGAGGGTATTACAATAGTGGTTTGTTCTTAATTAAGTTTAATTCCGATTTCACATCTGAAAGGATTCCTATTAACGACCCTTGATAAGACTTTTTTAATTTGCTAATTAAATGATGTTTCAAGTGTCGTTTTTTTGATAAGAGATTAATTTTAACAGTAATTCTGTAAAAGGAGTAAAATTGTTTAAGGTTGTAAATTAATGGTATCAATAAACCAGCTAACAGTTGACTTTGGAGGGTTTCGTTTATTCGAAGAAATATCGTTTTTAATATCCCCCCGCGACCGTATTGGTTTAGTTGGAAAGAACGGAGCAGGTAAATCTACCTTGCTAAAGATTATTTCCGGACAATCAGTTCCAACTGAAGGTAATGTTGCCCTACCCAAGGATTTGATAATTGGTTACTTACCCCAACATCTTGATTATTCTGATACTCAAACAGTAAGAGAAGAAACTGAGCTGGCTTTTAGTGATTTGAAAAAATTAGAACTTGAAATTAAAAATCTTTCAACACAGATTAATAAAAGGTCTGATTTTGACTCACCTGAATATTACAGGTTGATTGAATTGCTTACTGAAAAATCTGATCTATTCTCGGTGCTGGGTGGAAATAATTACCATTCTCAAATTGAGCTGACATTAAAGGGGCTGGGATTTAAAAGAAGTGATTTGGACAGGTTAACAGCAGAATTTAGTGGAGGATGGCGGATGAGAATCGAGTTAGCAAAGATTCTACTTAAAAAACCTGGGATTTTCCTTCTGGATGAACCAACTAATCATCTTGACATTGAATCAATTCAGTGGCTTGAAGATTATCTTAAGAACTATTCAGGAGCAGTAATTTTAATCTCGCACGATAAAGCTTTTTTGGATAACATAACAACAAGAACTGTTGAGATTTCAATGGGCAGAATATATGATTATAAGGCCTCATATTCACATTTTATCTCTTTACGGAATGAAAGACGTGAACAACAACTGGCGGCATACAGAAACCAACAAAAGAAAATTGAGGATACCGAAGAGTTTATCGAACGATTCAGATATAAATCAACCAAAGCAATTCAAGTACAATCAAGAATAAAACAGCTTGAAAAAATTGACCGTATTGAAGTTGATGAATTTGACCAGAGTACCATTAAAATAAAATTTCCGCCGGCACCCCACTCAGGAGCAGTAACTGTTAAAGGCGATGAAATATCTAAATCATATGGTTCATTAAAGGTTTTTGAAAATATTGATTTTTCGATTAACAGGGGCGAAAAAATAGCCTTTGTTGGTAAAAATGGGGAGGGTAAAACTACCCTTGCACGCATAATAATGGATGAAATTGAATATAATGGAAGAATTCAATTGGGTTACCAGGTAAAAATTGGATATTTTGCACAAAACCAGGCTGATAAATTAAACAATAACCTTACCGTTCTTGAAACTGTTGACCAGGTGGCAGCTGGTGAGGTTAGAACTAAAATACGTGATTTGTTGGGGGCATTTCTTTTTTCCGGAGATGCCGTTGACAAAAAAGTTTCTGTTCTGTCGGGTGGCGAAAGAACAAGATTAGCTATGGTTTTGTTATTGCTCGAACCCGTTAATTTTTTGATCCTCGATGAGCCCACCAACCATTTGGATATGAGATCAAAAGAGATATTGAAAAAGGCACTTACCGACTTTGAGGGAACTATATTATTGGTATCGCATGACCGCGAGTTTTTAGATGGAATGGTTAACAGAATAATTGAGTTCGGAAATCGAAAAATTAAGGAACATTTGTGCGGTATATATGAGTTTTTGCAAAAAAAGAGAATGGAATCTCTTAACGAACTTGAAAAGGAAGAGAAAACACTGATTGACAGCCAAAATAAAACATCTGACAACAAGGGCAAAACAAACTTTGAAGAAAGAAAAGAATTAAATAAACAAATAAAGAAACTGACGCTTGATGTTGAAAGTGCAGAGAATGAGATTAATATTCTGGAAGAAAGACAAAAAGAACTGGATGTGATTTTGCAAAATAATTCCGGTTTGATAATTGAAGATTCTGTTTTTAAAGATTACGAAAAGTTACAGTATAATCTGAAGGATAAACTTAAATTGTGGGAAATTCTGCACGAAAAACTTGAAGAACTGGAGCAACAAAAGAAAACATTGGATTTGAGTTAATTTTTTTTGGCACCAATTCCTTAGTTTGATTTAAAATTATATAACCTAAAACGCAGTATTATAAGTTGGGATTTGAATAAATATACTCCTGGTAATGAATAAAAATAATATAGTTTTTGGAATTAGAGCCATCCTGGAAGCTATACAGTGTGGTAAAAGTGTTGAGAAAGTTTTAATGAAGCCTGGGTTGCAGGGTTCATTATACAACGAACTGTTTCAGGAAATTAAAAAGCATAATATACCGGTTCAGCGGGTACCTGTGGAAAAAATAAGTTACCTAGCATCAGGGAACCACCAGGGTGTGGTGGCACATATTTCACCAGTACACTATCACGAGTTAGAAACAATTGTTAAGGACCTTCTTCAGTCGGGAAAACAACCGTTTATTTTGATTCTTGATGGGATTACCGATGTCAGAAATTTTGGTGCAATTGCCCGAACTGCTGAATGCGCCGGAATTGATGCAATAGTTATCCCTGAAAAAGGAAGCGCCCCAATTAATGGTGATGCAATTAAAACATCAGCAGGGGCATTATATCGTATTCCTGTATGCAGGGTTTCAAAGATTTGGTATGCCATGAAGTTTTTAAAAGAAACAGCTTTTACCATTGTTGGAGCATCAGAAAAAGGGCCCACAAACTATACCGGCTTTAATTATGGTGGTAACCTGGCAATTGTTTTGGGATCAGAGGATAAAGGAATTTCACCGCAGGTTAATAAAATGTGCGACAACATTGTTTCCATTCCACTGAAAGGTGATATTTTTTCACTAAATGTTTCGGTAGCTGCAGGTATATTGATTTTTGAAGCTTTAAAAACCAGGTAGATTTTTTGACCTTTTTTGCAAATTGTTCTGATTGTTTGATTTTGCCTGACTTTTTTGGTTGTTTAATATTTTTTCATACCTTGTTATGTTTTTTGAAAAAAATGTTTTGATGATCAATTTTCATTAAATCAAAATTCATGAATCACAAGGAACGAGTTTTTGCAGCCCTCAATTATGAGCAACCCGACAGGGTACCTATATTTTACTGGGGTGTACCCGAGTTTACCGAAAAAATGATGAGTCATTACGGTTTTTCAACTAAAGATCAGTTACTTGAATTTTTGGATGTTGATTTCAGGTGGGTTGAACCGGAATATAATGGTCAGGAAATGATCCAGAAAAATGGTGAATTAAAAAAAGATATTTGGGGAGTTGAATATAAATTAACCGGAAGGGGTGATCTTAAATATTGGGATATTTTTAGGTCTCCGCTTGAAGGGGTTACTGATCCAGCTGTTTTGAACGACTATCCATGGCCCTCCGTAAATATGTTTGATTTTTCTGTTTTGGAAGATCAGGTTGAAAAGTACCGCAATTATGCAATTATGACTGCCCCGGGGTATTCCTCTCCTGGGCTTTTTCGCATAATACAGCGCCTTATTGGTAAAGATAATTTTTTGGATGTAATGATGTATCACCCAAAATTTTTTAAGGGACTTATAGAAAAGGTTTCAGGTTTTTATTTATCATTTATTGAAGCTTTTTTTGAAGTAACAGGCAGCAGGGTTGACTTTATAAGGTTTGCCGATGATTTTGGGGCTCAAAGCGGATTGATTATTAGTCCTGAAACATGGGATGAAGTTATCAGACCTGTTTATGAAAGTTTTTATGAATTACCCAAAAAACTTGGGGTAAGGTTTTATATGCATAGTTGCGGAGGGGTTCGTAAATTACTGCCGCAATTTATTTCTGTGGGTGCCCATGTTTTGGATCCGGTCCAAACCCGTGCTGCAGGTATGTCGCCCGATGGACTAAAAAAAGACTTTGGGTCACTTATTACTTTTTGCGGGGCTTTGGATGAAGAACTTCTTCTCAGAAAAGCAACACCTTTGCGAGTTAAAGAAGGTGTTAAGGAGTTATTGGATATTATGGCACCTGGCGGTGGGTTTATTTTGGGCCCATCGCATAAATTAAAGGTAGAAACTCCTGTTGAAAACGTAGTGGCAATGTATGAAGCAGCCCGTGAATGGAGTTATGTTAAGTAATAAATAATAAATACCTGGAGATAAAGAGGCCGTCTCAAAAGTCCGAGACGCCCTCTTTTTATTCGTACTCCTACCCGAGAAGTTTTTTAAATATTCAATACTCAGATGCTTTAAAAAACTTTTGAGACGGCCTCTTTTCATTTTAAGGGTGGAAGACCAAGTTTCTCTGATATTTTTTGCATAGCTGTTATGGTCTCTCTAATCAATACATCAACATCCATATTCAGCATTGCTGCTCCTTTTTGAATTATATCGCGGTTTACATTGGCTGCAAATCTCTTATCTTTCCATTTTTTCTTTACTGAACCAACTGTTAATTGGTGAATATCCTTATTAGGACGAACCAAAACAGAGGTTGTGATTAATCCTGTTAATTCATCTGTGGCATATAATACTTTTTCCATATATGACAGGGGTTGGGTTTGTGTACAAATTTCCCATCCGTGACTTTCAATAGCTCTGATATAATCATCGGGCCAACCCAATTCCTTCAGTATTTTTGTTGTCATTTTACAATGCTGATCAGGAAATTCCTCATAATCCAAATCATGTATTAGTCCTATAACTCCCCATTTATCCGGATCTTCACCGGCCAATCCGGCAAAATGCCTCATAACAGCTTCTACAGCAAAGGCATGTTTGGTAAGACTTTCACCCTGGTTATAGGTTTTAAATATTTCAAATGCGACCTCGCGTGTTGGTATGTTCATTATTTTAATTTGGTATTATATTTATTAATCTGAAAATTAATTAATTCAGTTAAATTTTCTGATATTTTAATGATTAATTTGTGCGGAACTTTAAAAAATTTGTCCCCAAGTCTTTTTATATGGATTATTCTTGGTGATGTACCCGTAAGAAACGCAGCATCAAATAATTCTGTATCTTCCTTGCAAACTGCCTCAATTTTAAGTTCAATATTATTCCCATTAATAATTTCCAATACTTTTTGCCTCATAATCCCTTCCAAAACCATATTACAGGGAGCAGTGTAAATTACGTCCCTTTTAATTAAAAAGATATTTGATCTACTTCCTTCAGTTATTAGCCCTTTATTATCAACTAATACAGTCTCATAAATATTCTCCTTTACAAGCAGGTTGTCGCTTTTACTCCTCAGTTGTTTATCAGCAATTTTTATTGAGGGGGTTTTCCTCATGGCATCAAGGAATATACACTCAACGCCATTTTGGTATAAATCGTTATCAGGATAATTAGTTGGGATGAAAAACGCCCTTAAATATTGGTGTTTTACTGAACTATCTGAAAAATAAACTTCAATTTTAATGTTTCCGGCTTGCACACCACTTTTCTCAATCAAACCATTTAAATGGTTATTTAGTTCATTTTCAGATAATCCAATTTTTAAACCCAATTTTGCTACACCCGCAAACAGTCTTTTCAAATGATCATTAACAAATAAAGGTACTCCTTTATCAACCCTGAAAACTTCATAAATTACCTGTTGGCCTTCAATGGCAGGTAAAATTTCGGGGCAATAGGTAAAATTACCGTTTTCATATCTTAAATGTGATGCCGCCGGGGTTGGATTATTCATAAAAAAAGGTTTAATTATTGTGATAACCTATCTTCGATGGTGAATTATACTACTATTTCAGACTAAAATTACCAATTTCCGAAATAAATCCCTTGGTTGGTTTTATTATAATCCTTCGTACTTTTTATATTTTTTCGTGTTGGTAATTTCTATCAATACCAATAATGGCAAATGTATTAATTTCTAAAAGTGGGTTTAAATTAAATATGAAAGAGCAGTAACGCCTGTTTCCTGTAAAATGTGAAATTAAAAATATTAAAGTTGTTAAGATAGTATTTCCCATTATTCTTGGATAATAATTGCCATTTTTTTCACTTCATCGGTACCTATCCCTGGATTGTTTTTTTTGGTAATATTATTAAAACGTGAGTTCGATGTAATAATTTTGTAATAAAATTTAAAGCATAGAGTTTTTTT
>JBBIVA010000082.1:0-16888 GCA_037439945.1 Marinilabiliaceae bacterium | reverse complement strand
TCAAATAAAGATATAGAAAACATTGTTAAAGGTGCTTTGCTTGGTGTGGGTTTGGCAACGCTTTTGTGTGCGCCCTATAACGTTCCTAACTGGTTTCTGGAATATAAATAATTACTTACCACTCTAAAACCTTATTTACCTCTTCCCTGCTTAGTTTGCGCCCGTGTATAGGCGCATAGTGCATTGTCATATTAATTGATGTGTGGCCCAATATTCGGGCCACCGCTTCTAATGGCAACCCTTTTGAAAGTAAATGCCTGGCCCGTGCATGGCGTAACTGGTGCGATGAAATATTATAATGCTTTTTTAAGTACCTTAAATAGTTCATGTAAGCTATTGGTTTAAAACTGTTCTCGTTTATCAGCTTTATAATATCCTGGTCAATGGGTATTAAAAACTGAATTTTAGTTTTATTCCGCTCTTTAACTATAAAGTAATTGTTCTCGTGCCTTATAATGCTTTCTTTGGTGGTGTTTTTGGCATCGCAAAACGATAACCCGGTTAACAACTGCAACCGGGCAAAATGCTTGTAAATACAATCTTTTGAACTGCTATTTATCTGGTTTAGCAAACTGTAAAAATCGGGTATTTTCTTTGGCTCTGCCTTTGGTTTTCGTAGTATCTGCTTTGTATCAATATAATGAAATGGATTGCTTTTTATAACTTCCATTCTAAAAGCCTTATCAAACACAGCTTTTAAAAGCCCGAAACACCTTTTAAATGAACCAGGCTTGTATAACTCTTTTAACCGTAATAAAGCACTTTCAACCTGAATAGGCGTAACGGTGTGTATTGGTTCATTTTCGAGGTGGGTAATACTTAACAGATTATCGTAAAGGCTTTTTATTTGCCCCAGGGTGTTTGCTTTATTGGTTAACTTTTTATCCTTAATAACCTTTAAAGCCATATCGCTAACGGTAGTATAATTCTTTTTAACTTCCAAACTTTTTTTAATATCCTGTAAATTAAGGCCGTTCTTTTCTTCCTTTAGTAAAAATATTGATTTGTAAACCCGTGTTCTTTCCTGCTGAATAAGTTCGTTTATTCCGGCATCTTTAACCGTTTGCCGGGCAGGGTTAAAATCCTTTTTTAAACACTTTAGGCCGGTACTGTATAAAATATGGCCTTTTACACCTTCCTGTTTTATTCGTAGGTATAAGGTTACTGTATGTTTGTTTGTGCATTTGCGGGCCAATATACGCACATAAAACCGGCTGCCTTTCATGGCCTTAGTGGTTTTTTTGAAATGTAAAAATGTAGTTCGTGGCACTTATATTTCATTTTCGCATTTTTTTAAAGGCTGCGAAAATGAGCATTTTTAACATCCCGGAAAACTTAAATTTGGAATAATTTTTTTTTTTTGATAAATCATCTTTAAATAGATTTATTCATACTGAATAGTGTTAATAAAAAACCGTAGTGGGCAACTACCCGTTTTTTGCAAAATATTTACTTTTTAAATCATATCCATATTGGTAGCTATATTCCCTTCTTTGGAATGGAATCCCATTTAAAAGTATCCCTAACCGCTGGATCTTTGTTACCTTTTCATCTCTTAAGCTGGCCTTTAACAGGGGTTTAGGTGTAACATTATGTCTTACTGCCAATATATTAACGTCAGTGAATGATGTTAATAAATGAGCATCAGCAACAAGCGCCAATGGAGGTGTATCCAGAATTAATATATCATATTCTTTCTGCAAATACTCAATAAGCTTTAATGTTTCTTCCCCCGCAATTAACTCCGAAGGGTTGGGCGGAATTTGCCCGGCAAGTATTAAATGAAAATTTGGGATCCCGGTTTCTGTAAAAATAATTTTTTCCATGGGAGTTTCTCCGGTATAATAACTGCTTAACCCAACACCATTATCTTCAAGCCCTGAATACCTTGAAAGTGAAGGACGGCGCATATCAAATTCAACCAAAATTGTTTTCTTTCCTAATTGGGCAAATGAATGGCCAATATTGATGGCACAAAACGACTTCCCTTCACCAGGCAGGGTAGAAGTAACCAATAATGTTTTGTTTTGTTTCTGGTTGGCATAATAGCCCAGCGATGCCCTTATGCTTCTGAATGATTCTGCTAAAAGGGTGTTAGGTTGGTCATGATTAAGGGATTTACTCCCTTTAAACTTCTCAAACGGAACCTGGCCAATTATTGGCAGAGTTGTAATTTCTTTTACATCTTCAACTTCAAGAACACGGTCATTAAAGAATATCATTAAAAACACAATTACCGCAGGTAACAAAATACCACCAATTATAACTAATATGATAATTCGTTTTTTGTCGGGTGCAACCCTGCCAAAAACAATGGCTTCTTCAATTATTTCATTGTCAGGAAGGTTGGATGCTTTTGCCAGTTGTGCTTCAGCTCTTTTCTGCATTAAAAAGGTGTACATATCATTATTCATCTTAAAACGGCGCTCAATTCCGAGCAACATCTGCTCGGTTTTTGGAAGTTTTTTTATTTCGTTGCTAAGCGAATAAAGTCTGTTGTTAATATCATTAATTGAAAGTTGTGTGGTTGCAACAACACTTTTTAATGTTTCAAGAATACTGTTTTTTAATGTATTTATACTGTGTTCAATTCTGATAACGTTAGGATTTTCGGCACTTGAATTGAATTTCAGGGCCGACTTCTCTGCATTTAAAGTGGATAACTGTCCAATCATTTGCCCAAGTATTGGATCGTCAACCCCCATTGACGATGGCGAAATTAGATCCTGTACATTACGGTTGGTTTGAATATAATCACGTAAATAGGTGTAATAATCAAGTCTTACATTTAAAGTGGCTTTTTGGTTTTCCAACTCACTTGATTGGGTTACAATCATCTGCCCCTGGTAGGAAACATCCATCACTTCGTTTCTTGACCTGAATTCCTCTAATAGGTTTCCGGCTTCACCCAATGAATCAGCAACTCCAATAAGCTGTTTTTCAATAAAAGTGATCGTATTTGTGGCAATTGTGTTCTTCCTTTCAAGTGTATAATTGACCGATGCAAGAGCCAGTTTGTTCAAAAAATCAACACCCTTGCCCGTACTGTTTTCTAATATCCACATATCAACAATTGATGAACCGTATTGAACTTTTTCAAGGTTTACCTTCGATTGGTAATAAGCAATCAGGTAATCCATTGAATTAATTGTGAAACGGTAAGTATTATTTTCATATCCCGATGATTGTATTTTTTCTTCAACGGGAACAATTGTAATTGAAAACCTGGGATTATTTACCTTTTCGAAGAATTTTACTTTTTGGGCGTATTCTTTATCACCATCAACAGTTAATTCAAATTGATCCTTGGATAAAAATTTTATCCTGAATGACATATCCTCCGGCTTAACTTCCGACGAATCAATAATTACCCTGAAAGGAGAGTTTTTATAAATCTCCTGGGTTTTAAAAAAATCCTCTCTGTAATATGAAATTTCAAAATCAAGCTGTTTTAATGTTTTTTCAATTTGTTTTCGTGATGTTAATACAATAACCTGGTTATCAAAGTTACTTTGTCTTCCCAGGGTAATTCCCGGAAGTGACCCCTGGGTAGCACCAACGCTTCCCGAAACATTGGACTCCCTTGATTCGGAGATTAATAACCTGGCATTTATTTTATACAGTGGTATTGTAGTTTCAAACGAAATAAAGGCCAATACTAAAGCTAAAATAAAAAAAACTACAAACATGGGCCAGTATTCCATTGCTCTGAAAAAAATCTTTTTCAAATCAATATTTTTTTCCATTTCAGCCCCTTCAATACTTTTCATTGTCAAATTATTAAGATTCGTTATTTGGAAATTGATATTATCAATAATGTTGCACTTACAACACTCATGGCAAAACTTAATGATATGGATGATAAGCTCCATTGCTTTAACCTTCTGGGTTCGGCATAAATAATATCACCTGGTTTAACATAAAAATATGGAGAATACATTATTCTTTCATCTGTTGTATCAATAATCAGCATTTGAGGGATATCGCCGTCTTTGCGTATTAACCTGATTCTTTTTCTATTGGCATAATCTGTTAAATCTCCTGCTAAACTTAAAGCTTCCAGAATTGATATTTCTTCACTGTTCAATAAAAATCGTCCCGGACCTTTTACTTCGCCCATTATTGTTATATTATCATTTAAGAGTTTAACAATTGCACTGCTCTGTTCAACATATTTACTTGCAGCAAGTTCTATTTTTCGCGCAATTTCTGATAAAGTAAGACCTGTAACATAAACCTTTCCTATAAAAGGGTAATCTATTGCTCCATCCAATCCTACCCTGTACCCTAGTAAACTTGCCGACATGGGGTTGTCGGCTATTGCAGTATACCCTGATTCGTTATTTAAAAAACCTGATGTTTTTTCGTCCAGGCTTGTTACTCTTATGTAAAGTAAATCACTTGGCTTAACTACATAATCCGCTTTTTCTATTTTATATTGCCCCTCAACATCCTCAAGTTTTTTTGCCATATCACCCTGAAGATAAATAGAATCCTTATGTGAAACGCATGAGGCTAAAGCAAAGCCATATATTGCAATTATTGTGACGGCTTTTAAGTTTAATTTCATCCTTTTTCCCATTATTAAGTTAAGTAATTGATACATTTTATTATGTTATTAACAATATCCTTAATTGTAAAGTAACAACCATAATGCATTTTTGTGCGATAGCATTACAAGTCTTATTAAATTGCCTTAAAACCAATAAAAAATTTAACACGTTTTAATTAAAAGACTTGTAGTTTTTATTTTTTTGCAATTTAACTATTTGAACTTTAACAGGTGTACCAAATTTAACTTGTTTTATCATCATAATATAGAAATTAGTCAAATAATTAATTTGGCACCCTCACGGGCTGGTTTGCTGAAATTATGGACCACACAATTGTTTTTGAATTAAAATTAAAAATTAAATTTTACGGCCTCCCGTTTTTTGTTTATTTGATTATAAGCAGTTATGTTGTATTTTTCTGATCGTAAATAACTATCGGAATGAACTTTATAAAGGAACTGCCATTTTTCAGATTACTGTTATCAATGGTAGCCGGCATTTCAATTTCATATTATTTTAGTTGCGCCTTCTTTCTTATTTTTGCTTTGGCCTTGTTCTCTTCCATTTTGTTCCTTTTTATTTTACATTTTTCACCATCAATTTATCAGAATTATAAAAGAAGATGGATAAATGGCATGATATTGTTCGTTTTTCTATTCTCGGCGGGTTGGATAAATCTCTCATTAAAAACGCCATCGAAATTAAATAGTAATTATGAATTATATGCAACCGGAACTGTTAATAATATTGATAATCAATCAGAAAAATGGATTAAGATATTGTTTAAACCGGAATTAATCTATAATGACTCGGTACCCGTAAAAAAGGGGGATTTGTGGTTACTATTGATTAAAAATGATAAAAATTACCCACAGATTATTCCAGGTGTTAAAATAGCGGTAAAAGGTAAACTATTGAAGCATCCTGATAATTCTAATCCAGGTGCATTTAATTATGGTGCTTTTTTGCACAGAAGTGGTATTTCAGGGCAGATATTCATTAAAGATAATGACTTAGAGATAATTGATTTTCAGGTTGGGTGGAGCTTTAATTTGTTGTCAGGTAAAATAAGGGAATATTGTGTAAATGTATTTTCAAAATTTGGTATAGGGAACTCAAATCTGAGTTTGTTAAATGCTCTTGTGTTAGGCGATCGTAAAGGAATTGAGCGTGATTTAAATGAGAAATTTATTCGTTCGGGAGCTATTCATTTACTTGCTGTTTCCGGTCTTCATGTTGGTATTGTTTATCTTTTTCTTAATTATTTAATGGCCTTTTTTTTTAGGTCATCAAATATTATCCGGCTTATAATTATTATTGCCATTCTTTTTATATATGCTTTTATTACTGGTTTTTCGCCATCAGTAACAAGGGCAGTCCTTATGTTTTCATTAATTCAAACCGGAAAATTCTTTTCCCGGAATATAAATATGTATAATATTTTATGTTTATCGGCATTTATAATATTACTTTGGAACCCAATGTTCCTTTTTCATGCCGGGTTTTGGTTGAGCCACCTTGCAGTGGCCGGTATTGTTGCATTTTATCCGTTCATAAATGGGCTTTTAACATTTAAGTTTATAGTTTTACGATGGTTGTGGTCATTAATATCGGTTTCAATGGCCGCCCAAATTACCACAATACCTTTTTCCCTTGCCCTTTTTGGCTCTTTTCCCTCATACTTTTTATTAACAAATATTTTTCTGCTACCCCTTGTTGCGCCAATATTGCTTTTAGCCTTTTTATTATTGATAATTTCTGAAATTCCCGTATTACCGGTAGTGATTGGGAGATTACTTTGTGACCTTGTTGAATTTATGGAAAAAATGGTCGGATTTATTGAAGGATTGC
The DNA here is from genome assembly GCA_037439945.1 of Marinilabiliaceae bacterium. Lineage (GTDB taxonomy): Bacteria > Bacteroidota > Bacteroidia > Bacteroidales > Marinilabiliaceae > CALEUX01. Next base: position 10,484 of record JBBIVA010000082.1, on the reverse strand, counting down.
CAAATTCATACATTTCAAATATTTGGGTTTCATGGTCTTTGGCAATAATATTGTACCTAACCATTGTATATTTTTACCAGAATATAAACTACAGGCGACCCTATATATTTATAAGAATGGGATTGTTTTTAATGTTAGGGATTTTTATTGTTAATTTCCAAACAACATTTAAAAGGTATAGTAATAAGCTAATTGTTTTCGATGCCGGAAATGAATTGCTAGTTAAAATAATTAATAGGGGTCATAGTACAGTTTTTACTTCCACTGGTTTGAAACCTTCACAAAGAAGCTTTATTAGCGGAAATTTTGAAAAAAAATATGTTTTGAAGCAAAAAGATTTATATAACATTAACTTTATTAAAGGAAACCAATTGCCCGAATTATACCGTATACAGTCTGGTTTAAAAACCTATTTATTGTTAAATGGAGGGAAGGGCTCATTTAATGCTCGTGGTATTTATAAAGCTGATGTTGTAATAATTTCAGGTTCACCCGATTTGGATTTGGAGCGGATGTTAAAAGAAGTCCAGTGTAATAGGGTAGTATTTGCTTCAAATGTACCCTTATGGTTGAGTGAAAAATGGGAAAAACAACTCAACAGAAATAATGTAATTACACATAATGTAAAGATAAAAGGGGCTTATTTAAATAAAGATTAGGATACTATTTAGTATTGTTAGTTTTAATTAAAATGTTTCGCTAATTGGTTTTTATTACATTACTTTGCTGGCTGTTTTGGTATTAAAAATTTTATGTAACTAATTTTGTTTAATTGGAAATAACTTAATATTCCAATTAATCATTTATGTTTAATTAATTTATTACAAGTGAAGATTCTGATTTCTGGTGCCGGTGAAGTTGGTAACCATCTTGCAAAACTTTTTTGCAATGAAGATCATGATGTGATTTTGATGGATGAGGATGAAGCCAGGTTAAGAAAAGCCGAGGCTCATTTTGACCTTATGACAGTTGTTGGTTCAGGAACTTCAATTGAAGATTTAAAGGATGCACAGGTAAAATCATGTGATCTGTTTATAGCAGTTCCACCTTACGAGGAAGTGAGTATTTTATCGGCAATGCTTGCCAAAAAACTTGGGGCTAAAAAAACCATAGCCCGTATTAACAATTTCGAATACCTTTTGCCCGAAAACAAAGAGTATTTTAAACAGTTGGGTGTTGATGAAATCATATATCCTGAACATTTGGGGGCCAAAGAAATAATTGCATCTTTAAAGCAGGTTGGAACAAGGCAGATGTTCGAATTTAGCAATGGAAAATTATTACTTTTTGCACTTAAAATAAGGAGCAATGCCCCAATAGCCAATTTAACACTTTCTGAATCAGCGCGTTTGCACGATAAAAATGAGTATTTTACTGTTGCAATAAACAGGGATGGTAAAACTATTATTCCTCGTGGTAACGATATTTTTCAACACAACGACCTGGCTTATGTTGTTACAACCAGGTTAGGGGTTCCTCAACTTTTAGAAGATGCAGGAAAAACCCAATATGAGGTTAAAAATGTTATGATACTAGGTGGTAGCAGAATAGGGAAAAAGGTAGCCAAGGAATTGGAGTATCAATACAATATTAAACTAATTGAGATTAACCGCGAAAAAAGCGCACGTCTTGCCAATTTTCTGGAAAATACATTGGTAATAAATGGTGATGGGCGCAACCTTGATTTACTTAAGGATGAAGGAATAACCAAAACCGATGCCTTCATTGCAGTCACCAGTAATTCGGAAGTTAATATTTTAGCATGCCAGTTAGCAAAAAAAATGGGGGTAAAGAAAACAGTGGCGGAAGTTGAAAATATGGATTACATTGATTTGGCAGAGAATATTGGCATTGGCACCCTTATTAATAAAAAACTTATAGCTGCCAGCCATATTTACAGGCACACGCTAAGGGCTAATGTTTCACATGTAAAATGCCTGACAGCAACTGATGCTGATGTACTTGAACTGGTTGCCCAAAAAGGTTCAAAAATTACAAAGGCTAATTTGCGTGAACTGGCATTGCCTAAAGATCTTAATATTGGTGGTATTATTAGAGGAGAGGAAGCCATTATAGCAAATGGCGATACCCATATTCAACCTGATGATCATGTTGTGGTTTTTGCATTACCTTCAGCAATTAAAAAAGTTGAAAAAATGTTTATGTAACGGTTTACATTTGAAGTAACTGTGTCAATATTTGAATTTAAACCACATTTTTCTAATTTTCTATAAACCCTTTCCCCTGTCGGATAATATTGTAAGGATACATAGTACAGTCAACCACGGTTGATGGTTCATTGCCACCATAACCGCCATCAATAACAAGGTCAGCTATATCCCTGAATTTTTCATAAATAAGTTCAGGGTCAGTGGTATATTCAATAATCTCATCTTCATCTCTTATCGATGTGCTTAAAAGTGGATTTCCTAATTCTTTAACAATTTCCAGTACAATTGAATTGTCTGGAATTCTGAGGCCAATAGTTTTTTTATTGTTTTTAAAAATTCTGGGTACATTATTGTTGGCCGGAAGAATAAATGTAAATGGTCCGGGAAGATTTTTTTTTAAGAGTTTGAAAATTGAATTATCGAGTGGTTTTGTATAATCTGAAAGGTGACTTAAATCGTGACAAATAATAGAAAGATGTTCTTTTTTTAAATTTATACCTTTAATCTGGGCAACTTTTTCAACAGCCCGGCTATTATTAAAATCGCAGCCCAAACCATAAACTGTATCTGTTGGGTAAATAATCAACCCACCGGCATGCAATACTTCAACCACTTTTTTTATTTCCCTTGGATTGGGATTTTCAGGATAAATTTTAATAAACATTTATTATATGTTTATAACAAAAATAGTGATTTTATTTTTGGGCTTCAATTTATTTTAAAAAGATATAATAAGAATGTTTGTTTAAGGTTTTTATACATTTATCAAAAAAAAAATGGGTTATGGTCATTAGCAATAATATTTAAGTTAATCAAACTATGTTTTAATTTATATTTGTTGACAGAAATATTTATACTTTAAGGTTTTATATTTTATTATTAATTATAACTTTCTCCAATTTGATTATGAGTAATGTTATTCTAAGGCTTTCGATTCCGGTTTTGGTTGCCCTGCCAATAGCTTGGTTTATAATTCGTTATTATTTTAAAGGTTCGGTTTTCATGACAATAGGAATTATCTGGGTTGCCAATCTTGTGTTTATAATGGTAACAACATCATTGTCTATTAGGTTCCCGGATGTTTTTCCATTGTGGTTATCAATTATAATGGGAGTTGGGGTATCAGGTGGATTACTTTCTTATTCCGGAAAACTATTAAAACCTCTCAGGGAAACAACTCAAAAGCTCGATGAATTATCATCTGGCAATCTGATGGTTAAAATTGATGAAGACTTACAGTCAAGAAAAGATGAAATTGGCAGTATCATTAAATCAATTATTTCACTGCGTAATAATCTTACATATGTTATTAATGAAATCCAGGAAAGTTCCAAAACCCTGAATTCAGAAAGTGTAAATATTAATAATATATCACAGTTAATGGTTGAAAGAGCAAATCTGCAGGCATCGAATATTGAGGAAGTTTCTTCAGCAATGCAACAGATGGTAGCTACAATTCAACAAAATTCTGAGAATTCCCGCCAGGCCGAAACTCTGTCAAGAAAAGCTACCGGCGGTATGAAAAAGGTATCTGATGCATCATTTGAAAATTTTAATGCAATTAATGCTATTAATGAAAAAACAGGAATAATCAATGATATTGCTTTTCAAACTAATATACTTGCACTTAATGCAGCAGTAGAAGCTGCAAGGGCCGGAACCGAAGGTAAGGGTTTTTCTGTTGTTGCATCAGAAGTAAGAAAATTAGCCGAAAAAAGTAGAATGGCAGCCAGTGAAATAGCCTCATCCACAAAATATTCAGTTGATACAACAAATGAATCAACACAAATGATTAATGATTTAATGCCCGATTTTAATACCACAATGACACTGGTTCAGGAAATTAATGCTGCCAGCGAAGAGCAAAGAATTGGATCCGAGCAGGTTAATACAGCTATCATCCAACTAAACGAAATGGCCCAGGAAACTACAATTAAGGCAGAAGCTTTAAATCAAAGTGCTTCAAGATTAATTATTAAGGCTGAGGTCTTGGAAAAAGCATTGAATTTCTTTAATGTGAAGAAAATAAATTAACGAAATTTAAATTTTTATACCATAATGTTGCCTCTTGATAACACTGGTTTTCAATTACCCTATAGGTATTATAAAAAAATCCGGTAGGAACCGGCATTTTAGTGGGGGGAGGAGGATTCGAACCTCCGAAGTCGTAAGACAACAGATTTACAGTCTGCCCCAGTTGGCCGCTTTGGTATCCCCCCAAAGCAATTCAATAAAACAAAAAATAGTTGTTTAAAAAACAACTATTTGAGCCAATGGAGGGATTCGAACCCCCGACCCGCTGATTACAAATCAGCTGCTCTGGCCAACTGAGCTACATTGGCAGGTGGGTAAGCTGACTATATCGCACCGCTTCAACTGCCTACCCTTGCTGCCGTCAGACCCTGGGGGAGTTCAGCAGGAGCTGGTCGTATAGGACTTACCCGGCCACAAAAATATAAAATTCTACGTTTGTTCCAACTCTGGTTGGTGCTTTTTTAAAAATTTTTATCGAGAAAAAAGTTATATTTTTTATTTACAGATAATTATATTTTACTCAATATATTTTTAGCAATCAAAATAGGTTGAAGTTTGGGAACATTCCTTATTTTTATCCCACAATAGAGTAATTTTTATCTTTAATTTTAAATATTAGGTTAATTTATGGATTCACAATCGTATCAAAAAAACCAGTTTATTTTGTTTCAGGGTGCAATTTTAGGCTTGCTGCAGGTTCTTTTGTTAATAATATTATATAAAACCGACAGATTAATGGATTCAGGTTTATCCTCTTTATCATGGGTAATTTATATTGTTTTTATTTACTGGAGTGCGGTTCAGTTCAGGAACAAATTTAATAATGGTTTTATAACTTATGGTAAGTCATTTGTTTATGGAGTTAAGATTTCTGGTCTTTCGGGGATTATTATCGGTTTTTTCTTTCTTGTTTTAATAAAGGTTATTGAACCTGGTTTTGCAAATAAAATGATTGTTGAAGCTGAGGAGGCATATCTGCAAATGGGTTTTAGTGAAAAGCAGGTTGAAGAGATGGGCAGTTCAATTGCTATGGTTTCAAATGTTTGGGTTTTAATGATATCCAATATTTTAAACGGATTGCTTTTTGGTGCTATTTTTTCATTGATAATATCCTTTTTTGTAAAGAAAAGTAGAAATCCGTTTGATGAAGCAATGAATACAATTCAATAAATGAGCAGTTTAGATTTATCAGTTATTGTACCTCTTTATAATGAGGAAGAATCATTGTCTGAATTGGTAGAGTGGATTAATAATGTAGCCGTTACCAATAGTATAGGTTATGAGATTATTCTTGTTGATGATGGAAGTCGCGACAATTCATGGATGGTAATTCAAAATCTCGCAAAAAAATTTACCCAGGTAAAAGGATTCAGATTTAGAACTAATTATGGAAAATCGGCTGCCCTACATTGCGGGTTTCAGGCGGCAAAGGGCAATGTGGTAATTACAATGGATGCTGATTTACAGGATAACCCTGATGAAATACCTGAACTCCTGAAAATGATCAATCAGGAAGGGTATCATTTGGTTAGTGGGTGGAAAAAGAAGCGTTTTGACCCATTGGGGAAAACAATTCCAAGTAAATTGTTTAATCAAACCGCAAGGATGGTTTCAGGAATAAAACTTCATGACTTTAACTGTGGTTTAAAAGCATATAAAAATCAGGTTGTTAAAAATATTGAAGTTTACGGCGAAATGCACCGTTATATTCCAATTCTGGCAAAAAGGGCGGGTTTTGGTAAGATAGGAGAAAAAGTTGTAATTCACCACCAGAGGAAATATGGAGTTACCAAATTTGGCGTTGAAAGGTTTATAAAAGGTTTTCTCGATCTTTTATCAGTAATGTTTATTTCAAAATTTGGGAACAGGCCAATGCATCTTTTTGGGGCTTTAGGTACATTTACTTTTTTTATTGGATTTAGTTCTGCACTGTGGTTAGGAATAAAAAAACTCTGGTTTGTTTATCATGATATCCAGGCTCCGTTGATTACTGATAGTCCTTATTTTTATATTAGCTTAACTTGTATGATTTTGGGAACCCAGCTTTTTATGACAGGGTTTGTGTCAGAGTTGGTATCACGTATCAGACCCGATAGAAACCAATACCATATAAGTGAAAAAACCAATGAATAAATATGGCTTTTTACAAAAGTATAGCTGTTTGGTATGATCAGATATTTCCATTTATTCCTGCGCAAAAGAATTTTATTGAGATTGAAACAGGTGGGCTAAATGGCAAACAAATAGTTGATATTGGATGTGGTACAGGTAAACTTGCGGTTAACCTCTCATCATTGGGAGCTGATATTACAGGAGTTGATTTGGATGATGAAATGTTGGATATTGCCCGGAAAAGAAATGCAGGCGGCAAACAATTGGCATTTCTGAACCTTAATATGCTGAAAATAGGTGAGTATTTTGAAAGTAATTCTTTTGATGCAATAATAAGTTTTGGAAATACGCTTGTTCATTTACAAAGTCCTGGTGAAATTCTCTCGTTTTTTAACCAAACAGGAAGAATTCTTAGCCCTTCAGGTAAATTATTGATTCAAATTGTAAATTATGATTTTATAATTGACACAGGTTTAAATAGTTTACCACTTATTGAAAATGAAAAAATATCTTTTCAAAGGTATTATGAATTCAGGGAGCAGGATGAAAAAATTAACTTCAAAACAATTCTTACGGTTAAGAAAACGGGGCAAATAATAAAAAACAGTGTGCCCTTACTTCCCTTAAGAAGAGAATTACTTTTACACCTCCTTGATAAAGCCGGATTTAATAATATTACATTTTATGGAAGTTTTGACCGCACAAAATCATTAAATGATTCATTTTCATTAATTATTTCAGCCCAAATTTAGATTACGGCTACGAAGTTTTTATAAGTTTACCGGCCACTATTCTATCAACCGGAAAAGTTAGGTTTTGTGGGTTAAGACTTCCTAAGGGTACCCACCTGAAATTAGGAGAGTTATTTTTATCAGGATAATTGGGGATATCCGAAACCGGAAAATCCGGCAAATTAAATATCTCAATTATGTAATAAATGCTAATTAATTGTGTATTTGTATAAAAAAGGGCAGGCTGGTAATAATCTGTTGTATAATAATGTGCAATTATTTTTATCTCACAATTCATTTCTTCTAATATTTCCCTTTTTAAACAATCTAAGGTTCCTTCTCCAAAATTCAAACCTCCTCCCGGAAATTTTGTCATTTCAATACCATTGAATATTTCATCGGTTAAAAGAACCCTTGAATCATCTATAACTATTCCATATACCCTTATGTTAAACTGTCCATGGGTAGCCATAAAACAATGCGGTTTTTTGAAAAATTAATAAAAAAAGACCGGCAGGGAAAAATGTTTTGTAAACCGTTAGAGGGTAATTATAGGCCGGTCTTTCTTTATACTAAAATAAAAATAGATTTTTAAAATATTTAGTTTATGTGGCTGGTTTTTATTAATTCAATCATTTCCTTTACATGGGATGGATGAAACCAGTTTATTTCCTTATCCCGACGAAACCATGAAAGCTGTTTTTTTGCATAATGACGTGAATTGCGTTGGATAAGCTCAATGGCCTTTTCTTTACTTATTTTGTTGTTCAAATATTCAAAAAGTTCTTTATAACCAACGGTATTTAGTGCATTCAACTTCTGATGTTCAATTAAACCAAAAGCTTCTTTCTCTAAATTGCCGTCCATCATGGCTAGCACACGTTGGTTTATTCTATCATAAAGCTGGCCCCTATCCATGTCGAGACCAATTTTAATGATTTGGAAAGGCCTGTTTTTTCTTGGATTCGTTCTTAGCTGCGAGTAAGGTTTGCCTGTCATTATACAAATCTCCACGGCATGTATTACGCGCTTGGGGTTTTTTAAATCAACCTGGTTGTAAAAATCAGGGTCGAGTTGCTTAAGTTGCCTGCGTATTGACTCAATGCCCTCGTTTTTATATTTTTCCATTAAACCCTGCCTTACCTGGTCATCAACAGTTGGTAAATCATCTATACCATTGCAAAATGCATCAATATACATCATTGATCCACCAACCATAAAAATTATGTCATGTATATTAAATAAAAGTTCAGATAACTTAAGGGCATCCTGTTCAAATTCGAAGGCATTATAGTAATCATGGATTGAATGGCTCCCAATAAGATAATGGGGAACTAAAACCTGCTGATCGGGGGTTGGGGCTGCTGTACCCACGGGTATTTCCTTATATATCTGTCGTGAATCGGCCGATATTATAACGCTGTTAAATTCTTTGGCCAGAATTATTCCTGCTGATGTTTTCCCAATGCCGGTAGGGCCTAAAACCATAACCATTGTTTTCCTCATAAATAACCTTAATAGTAGTTACTTTCTTCGGAGTCGTCACCATAATACTTGTCAGAGTTGTCTTTATCCCAATCCAAATCATCATCATTGGAACTATAAAAATCATTATCATCAAAGTTTTCATCCCCGGCTAAGTCAAATTCCTCTCCGGCAAATTGTGGTGGTGGGGTTCCCTCCAGCCTCAAACACTCAGGTTTATCCAAGGGACCTTGCTTAATATCAGTTAACTCCATAAATAAAACACGTTCAGCAAACATATCAAAAGCATAAAGTAAACGCTGTTTTTTTTGTTGAATTAAATCCTCAAGGCAAACTTTGTCCATAACCATATGCTGGTCATCATCCACCATATCAATAAGCGTCACCTCTATTTCTTTATTCCAGTTTTCATCCGTAATAAAAAATGAAGTTATCATAGTGTTATCAAACCCAAGTTCCTTTTGTATATATGTATGTAATACTGAAAAAAGAGTTTTACTGTTAATAGCGAACTCGAAAATAAAGTCATCCGATTCACTTGTGATGACTCTAAAGTAATATATCATATTAAAATTTTTTTGAAGGGCTTAAAAATACTAATAATTCGGTCAAAAATAATACTGGCTTTTCCTTTTTAATTTACGACCTTGACCAATTGTTAACGGCAACTGGTAAATATTGTTTCACTTTATTTATAAAATTTTCCTATTTGCGGATACAGTTATGTTAGGCACAAGTTGAAAAAACGCTCCAAACAAGGAGCAGTTGCATCAATTTTTTTATAAAAGTGCTTGAACCCGCAATGAAAAATGCTTCTGGAGATTGTAGCTGTAAAGTTGATAATTCTAAAAAGTGCAGTAAAGATGAATAAAACAAGACTGATTATGGTTGGAGGTTTTCTTGGAGCAGGGAAAACCACTTTGTTATATGAAACAACCAAGATTTTAATGAAAGACGGTAAAAGAGTTGGATTAATAACAAATGACCAGGCTTCAGAATTATTTGATACAGCGTTATTATTACAAACCAATGCAAAAGTTGCAGAAGTAAGTGGGAGTTGTTTTTGCGGTAATTTTATAGGATTTATTAATTCAATAAAACAGGTAGGTGTCGAATCTCAAGCAGATATTATTATTGCTGAGCCTGTAGGAAGTTGTACCGATTTATCAGCTACAATTATGCAACCACTGAAAGAGCAGTTAAATAAAGAACTAATAATTTCGCCACTTACGGTATTAGCTGACCCAATAAGACTTGCAGATATTTTAGATGGAAGAACAGCAGGCTTACACCCGAGTTCAGCATACATCTTTCAAAAACAATTGGAAGAAAGTGATATTATTCTAATTTCAAAAACAGACCTACTTGAAAATGACGAATTAGAATTTTTAAAAGAAAAAGTAAAACTGCATTATCCATATTCGAAAGTTTTATAAGTAAGTTCTAAAACAGGTGTTGGCATAGCGGATTGGTTAGAATTAATAATGTCAAGTACCAAAATAGGACAAAGAATAGTAGAGGTTGATTATGATACTTATGCAGAGGGTGAAGCCGTTCTTGGTTGGCTCAATTCTTCTGTAAATCTAAAAGGAGAACAGGTAAATTGGGATACTGTTGTGACTAATTTCCTAAAAGAATTAAGTCAAAAACTTGACTCAATGAAAATAGGTGTTGGTCATATTAAGTTAATTCTTGAAAATGGCACTAGCTATGTAATTGGCAATATTACAGGAATATCAGAAACATTATCTATACGCGGAACCGCTGGTGTTTCTAACGAAGCGCAGATTATAATTAATGCAAGAGTTGGAGTAAATCCCGAGACCCTTGATAAATTAGTAAAAGAGATTCTTGGAAAAGTAACCAAAGACACGATAACAGTAAAAATAGCTGCTTGGAAATGTTTAAGTCCAGGTTATCCAAATCCGACATTTCGTTATGATAAAGTTGT
>JBBIVA010000081.1:0-16912 GCA_037439945.1 Marinilabiliaceae bacterium | reverse complement strand
TGGCGGTCTGGACGGGGCTCGAACCCGCGACCCCCGGCGTGACAGGCCGGTATTCTAACCAACTGAACTACCAGACCAGAAACAATAAATATAATAAAATTTGTTGGCGGTCTGGACGGGGCTCGAACCCGCGACCCCCGGCGTGACAGGCCGGTATTCTAACCAACTGAACTACCAGACCTATTGATTTGGCTTTTCGTAAAAAGCGATGCAAAGATAGCAGTTCTTTTGATTATTGCAACATGAAATCTCAATTTTGAATTTGATTTTTCTTCAATAATTGCAGTTTTTATGCCCTATAGATGTAAATCGGCAATCATGGTAAACTTTTCTTTCTTTAAAACAATCTCTTTTTTAAAACATAAACCAGCTATCTGTCATTAATCCTGATAACGGTCAATTTTGTTCAAAAAACCATCTACAGTTATAACTTCGAGGTAGGTTGTACCCCCTCCTATTCCAAAGCTTCCCCCCAAATATGTTATTAGATCATCGTTGGCTAATATCTCCTTCTTTTTTAGCTTTTTAATGGTTTTGTGCATTATCTCACTTTTAGAACTTCCGGGTTCGGTTAGCCTTGGAAAAACTCCGTATGATAATGCCAATTCCCGGCCAACCCTTTTATTATAGCAAAGGGCCACCACAGGTATTGTACCTCTAAAGGCTGCCAGGTACCGGGCAGTTTTTCCTGTTAAACTATCGGTTAAAACAGCTTTTATTGGTAATTCTCTGGCTGCTTTAACAGCCGTATCGGCTAGGTATGCTGTAATATCATGTTTAACCAAATCTACTGGGATATCATTTCTTGCATCTTTGGCAGCCTCAACCTCAATGGCAATTTTCGACATAGTTTTAACCGCTTCAACCGGGTAGTCTCCATATGCAGTTTCTCCACTTAGCATTATAGCATCAGTTCTGTAATAAATTGCGTTTGCCACATCTGTCACCTCAGCCCTTGTGGGTCGGGGGTTTTTAATCATTGAATGAAGCATTTGAGTAGCTACAATTACCGGTTTTTTTGCTTCAACGCATTTTCTGATCAATTGTCGCTGCACCAAAGGAATTTTCTCCTGCGGAATTTCAATACCAAGGTCTCCACGGGCAACCATAACCCCATATACATGTTCAAGTATTTCTTCTATTTTTTCAACACCTTCCTGGTTTTCAATTTTGGCAATTATTTTAACCGAACTATCATGGGCATCAAGAATTTTCTGAATTTCCAGTACATCATCGGCATTACGAACAAATGAGTGGGCTATAAAATCAATTTCATTTTCAATGGCGAACTTTATAAACTCATAGTCCCTATCGGTTAATGATGGCAGGTCAATACGAACCCCGGGTACATTTATACTTTTGCGGCTACCCAATAATCCATTATTTAAAACATCACATTGTAAATTTGTGCCATCTGAGCCAACAACAACCATATCAATTTCACCATCATCAATTAAAATGTGGCTGCCAATAGAAACGTCCTCTGCAATTTTGGGGTAGGAAACACAAATACACCCCTTTGTAGTTTTGCCTTTTGGGTTACCGGTAATTATTATCCGGTCACCAGCATTAAGCTCAATGGGTTGGTCACACTGGGTAGTTCTTATTTCAGGCCCTTTGGTATCAACAAGTAATGCAATTTTTTCAGAAACTGTGCGTACATTGGCAATAATCCTTGAAATTCCTTCATAATCAAGATGGGCAGTGTTCATTCGCACAACATTCATCCCGGCCTTATATAGTTCTCTGATAAATTCAACTTCACATCTCTGGTCAGAAATAGTGGCTACAATTTTGGTGTATTTTTTCATTCGTAAATAATTTATATAAAATTCAAATGGTTCATGCCCATTGTTTTGGGGCTTTTTAATATTATTTAATATGTTAAAATAAGACAATGGATTATTCTGTCAATATTATTCAAAGGTTTTATGGAAAATTTTAATTTACCAGAGTTAATAAAAAAAACATTTTTATAACTGTAAATATACCCGGAGAGAAAACAAAACATTTACTTTTTGCTGTTTATTAATGCCAATAGTGCCAACCTGTATGATTCCATCCCGAAACCACAAATTACACCAACAGCAACATTCGAAATATAAGAATGATGACGAAAACTCTCACGTTTATAAACATTAGATATATGGACTTCAATTACCGGGGATTTTATGGCTGAAATTGCATCAGCTATGGCAATTGAAGTATGGGTAAGGGCCCCTGCATTTAATATTATACCATTAATGTTAAAACCTACACTTTGCAATTTATCAATTATTTCTCCTTCATGGTTTGATTGAAAATAACTGAGATTGATATTGCGAAAGTTTTGTTTGAGAGTTTCAAAATAAGACTCAAAAGTTAACGTTCCGTATATTTCAGGTTCCCGTACACCTAAAAGATTCAGGTTTGGACCATTGATAATCAATATGTTCATTTACAATTCATTGTTTGCGGGTACAAAAATACTATAACTACTTGAAATAAAAAAATAGTGTAAATCAAAACTTTAATCAAACAATTTAGTAATTTGATAAACTTTTTTTGCAATTTTAACAACTTCTTGTCAAATACTTTCTTATATTAACATAAAATATTAAAAAGTGTTATTGTTAAATTTTACAAATAATTATTTTTCAATAGGTAGCATTTAATTTAACAATAAATCCGGTTAAACAGAATTTAAAATTAATTATTATGAATTGGGAAACAGAAATAGGTGAATTCAGAAATTATCTGAAACTGGAAAAGGGGCTGTCTGATAATTCCATTAATGCCTATATTGCCGATTTATATAAACTTGTACAATACCTAAAAGACCACAATTATAATTTTGGCCCTGATGGGATTACACTTTCACACCTTAAGGGGTTAATTGAATTTGTGAGTAACAGAGGAATAAGCCCACGCACACAGGCGCGAATTATTAGCGGGATTAAATCGTTTTATAAGTTCCTGCTGATTGAAGAGAAGGTTGAAAAGGACCCAACTGCACTTTTGGAACCTCCCAAAGTGGGCCGTAAATTGCCTGAGATTTTATCAGTAGAAGAAATAGATACCATAATTAATGCTGTTGATACAAAGAAACCTGAGGGGCAAAGGAATAAAGCCATTCTTGAAACACTGTACAGTTGCGGACTAAGGGTATCTGAACTTATTGATTTAAAAGTTTCAAACCTGTTTTTTGAATCAGGTTTTATTAAAATTGAGGGTAAGGGGAATAAGGAACGTTTGGTTCCTATTAGCAATAAAGCTATTAAGGAAATAAATTTGTATATAGGGGAGTACAGGAGAACATTAAAAATTATTGGTAAGGATGGTGATGTTTTATTCCTGAACCGTAGAGGGAAAAAGCTATCGAGAGTTATGATTTTCACAATTATTAAAAACATAACCAAAATGCTGAATATCAAAAAAAACATTAGCCCGCATACATTCAGGCATTCATTTGCCACACATTTAATTGATGGCGGGGCCAACCTTAGGGCGGTGCAGGAAATGCTTGGGCATGAATCAATAATCACCACTGAAATTTATACTCACCTTGATAAGGAATATCTTAAAAATACAATAGTGCAATATCATCCAAGAACCTAATTAGCAAAATGTTATTATATGATTTAATAAGCCGCTGTTACCTGAAAGCGACTTATTTTATTTAAATATCTGAAGTTTTAAGAAAGTTGCGATCAGGTAATAAGTTTAATAATAGAATGATGGAATAAAGTATTATTTACCTTTTAAAATACTACCATTTATTCTCCCTTTTTTTTCTGAAGAAATTTTTCTACATCTTCCGGTGTTGTTTTCCAACGTTCGTGCATCCAAACCCATTGCTCGGGTGTTTCTTTTATCATGTTTTCTATTGCTTTTGTATAAACCCTGGTATTTTCATACAAATCAGATTCCAGATTTTCAGACCGTACCAATGGTAGTGCCGGTAGAATTTTAAACTTATGCTTATTATCAGGCATCCGGCTCATAAACATAGGTACCACAGTTGCATTGGTATCCAATGCCAGTCGGGCTGCACCAACAGGGGTGTAGGCCTGTTTTCCAAAAAAATCAACGAAAACGCCCTTTACCATTGTATCCTGATCAATCATTATAATCAGACATTCACCCTTTTTTAACAATTCAGCCAAACGATCATAAACTTTTCCCCGCGAAATATTTTTCATTCCCCGTTTCTCTCTTCCGCCAACAATTAATTTATCAATTTTTTCATTAGGCATAGTCCGGCTGACTGCCGAAGTTTCGTAGCCCATTAATGGAGGCATTATAGCTGAAAATTCCCATGATCCCAAATGTCCCATCAGGCATAAAACTCCCTTTCCCTTACTGTATGCTTCCCTAAGATGCTCTTCCCCTTCAATTTCGATTATTTTTGAAAACTGCTTCAGGGTTGTATAATGGAATGTATGTACGTAATCGGCAAAATTTATTGCCTGATGTATAAATACTTTCCTCCCCATTTTCCTTAATTCTTTCCCTGTTTTGGTATTACCATATACAAGGGTAAGGTTTTTTAAAGTCTTCTCCCTTTCCTTTTTAAGAAGTGAGAATGCTAACTTTCCAATTCCTTTGCATATAATCAGTAAAACTTTTCTTGATGTAAACCTTACAATTATTAAAAATATACGGATAAAAAAAACCAATACAGGATATTTTATCCTTCTTTTTATTTTTTTTAGAGTCTCCTTGTTTATCATTGTTTATTAACACTTTTAGTTAAACTTCATTTATCACAAAACACAATTATTCCAGCCAAATATTTCATTTACTACAAAATTGAAATAATCCTTATAAGTTAACTATTTTAGTTTTCCACAATTCAATATTAAATTACAAGAACCAAAGAAGACAGTAAATCAGCTTATTAAATTCATATAGCAACTTACCGACTTCAACTTTCAACATGAAATTAAAAGTTTTTATCAAAACGGTTTTAATATTTATTAACACTACTATCCGATAAAAAGTTATTTTGTCCCTAACGAGACAAAAGTTCAATTCTCAATTAAGTGTTTTACCGATCTTTAGTCCCTAACGGTACTGTGCCGGCAGGTACTGAATATCGGTAAAGATGAATCGACCCCAATTTTCAGTAGTGTCCTGTAAGGACACCTCAATAAGTCGGCATTATAGCATCTTATCGAAAAATTTATCGGACAGTAGTGATTTATTAATTTGTTTTTATCTCTTCTGTTAGGGCCATTTCCAATGTTGGGTAATTAAAAACGAACCCTTCATTTATGAGCCTTTCACAAATAACTTGTTTACCCGATATTATAGTTTCAGCCGCTTTCCCATATATCAATTTTATAATTGTTTCAGGTATTATAAAAAAAGAGGGCCTGTTTAACAATCCTGATAATACTTTAACAAAATCCTGATTCCTTACAATTTGAGGTGCCACTAAATTATAAACCCCCTTAACCTTTTGGTTATTTACACACCATAAAAATGCTTCTGATACATCATTAATATGAATATAGGGGAAATATTGATTGCCATTACCTATTGTTCCGCCTAATCCCAATTTAAAAGGAAATATCATTTTCTTAAGAGCCCCGCCTTTTAATGAAAGAACTACACCTAGCCTGAAAATACATAACCTTACTGTCGCATTAATTTTTTTTGCTTCCGCTTCCCATGCCTGACAAACATTACCAAGAAAACTGTTTGAAAGGGTATTTGAATTTTCTGTTTGAGTATTTGTTCCATCATAAATTCCAACCGCCGATACAGAAATAAAAGTACCAGGAGGGTTTATCATTCCATTTATTACACTTACCAAAAGCCTTGTAGTCCCTACCCTGCTCTCAAAAATTTTATTCCTGTTTCTATTAGTCCAACGGGTTAAAACAGGAGCACCGGCCAGGTTTATTATTACATTTGAACCTTCAATAATAAGGGATAATTTTTGGGGACCTTTTAATAAGTCTTCCCTTTTTATACTGCCAACTTCAAATCCATTTTTTTTGAAATGAGCAGAAATAGCCTTTCCAATTAATCCTGATATGCCACAAATTAGAACTTTCATTTTATGGGATTAAAATTTATTTACTATTCATACTCTTTTAAAACCAGTTTATCAATCGATTATTTGTATAAAACAAATCATGTAAATCACATTCTTAATCAACTCATTGCTTCTTCAAGTATTTTTTCCAGCTTGACTGAAGAAATATTGTAATCACCTTTGCCATTTCTGAAAACCGAAATGTTTCCTGTTTCTTCTGAAACTACTATTGAAATAGCATCGGTTGATTCAGTAATTCCAAGTGCGGCACGGTGTCTCAGACCGTATTGTTTAGGTAATTCCATATTTTGAGAAACCGGTAATATACACCCTGCAGCTTTTATTTTACTCCGGTTTATTATAATTGCACCATCGTGTAAGGGACTATTTTTGTAAAAAATTGATTTTAACAACTGTCTTGATATAACAGCATTCAGCAATTCACCGGTTTGCACATAATCCACCAATTCTGATTTTCGTGTTATAACAATAAGTGCTCCTGTTTTAGAACGGGAAAAATCCTCACATGACTTAACAACAGGTTGAATATAAATACTCATCATGCCGGGTGTGCTACTAATAAACAAGGGATCAAGAGAAAAACGCTGGTACAGATGATAACGGCTTCCTATTAAAAGTAAAAATCGTCTTATTTCCTGATGGAAAACAATAATAATTGCCAGTACACCAACATTAACAAAATTATCAAGAATGGTTGATGATAACTGCATATTAAGTGCCTTGATCATTAACCAGAAAACAATAAATGCAAAAATTCCGAGGAAAATATTTAAGGCTACCGTTCCCTTTATAAGCTTATACAACTTATACATAAGGTAGGCCACCAGAAAAATGTCAACCAAATCTATTAAACGAATATCAAGGAATGTCATGAAATTTGTCTTTTAATATTCACAATAGTTAAATACAACACTATGATTACCATATTTTTATGCGTTGACATTTTTTAATTTTTCCACTAAATTAATACATTCCACTGCATCTTTAACATCGTGAACCCTTAAAATGTTGGCCCCTCGTTGCAATGCAATAGTATTTAAAACTGTGGTTCCGTTAAGGCTGGTTTCAGGGGAACCATTTAGAAAATTATAAATCATTGATTTTCTTGAAATTCCCACCAGAATTGGTAACTCAAATAGTTTAAACTGCTCAAGGTTACCAAGCAACTGGTAATTTTGATCAAGTGTTTTACCAAAACCAAAACCGGGATCAATTATGATATCATTTACACCAGACTCTCTTACTTTCTTAATTTTTCCGGCCAGGTTAACAGAAACATCTGCAATTACATCTTTATAAACCCTGTCTTGATCCATAGTTTGAGGAGTACCCTTAATGTGCATCAAAATATACGGAACATTTAGTTTAGCAATAGTTTCCACCATTTTATCATCCATTTCACCCCCCGAAATATCGTTGATTATATCAACATTGAACCCTGTAACCGCTTTATAGGCCACCTCAGCTCTAAAGGTATCAACAGATATAATAATTTGCGGGTAGAATTTCCTTATTAGTTCCAGTATTTTCATTAACCTTTTTAATTCCTCATTAACAGGTATATGTATTGCACCTGGACGTGATGAATAAGCGCCGATATCTATTATTGTACCTCCCTGGTCAACGATTTCATTAACCCGTTTTAAAACAGTTTCATCTGAATTAAAACGGCTTCCAACAAAAAAGGAATCGGGTGTAATGTTAATAATTCCCATAACAATGGGGGAAGAAAGGTCAAGTAACTTGCCTCTGCAGTTTATAAGATTCCGGGTATTCAGGTAATTGCCAATTTTAGAATTGGTGTCGTTATCCATCAATATATAATTTTAACTTGATTATAAATTATTTACAAACGTACTAATTGGTGGAGTCAATAATTAAATCATTTATAAAATCTTAATATACAAAGAAAGTTAAATTGTTTTTTCAAATAAAAGAAACGATTTAATTTTTGAAAAAAACTAAATAACAAGGTTTATTTTACTCATTATTTATGCACTGAAAAAATGAAGACTTCTTTATTTTTTGGTATTTTTACGGTTCAAATATTACTTTATGGGGCTAAATACAGATCAACAATACGAGCATTGTATAAGCATTTGCCGCGATATTTATGAAAAAAAGATGACCGACTATGGAACTGCCTGGCGGATTCTTAGAACATCATCACTTACTGACCAGATTTTTATTAAAGCACAAAGGATCAGGAGTCTTGAAACAAAAGGGATATCACGCGTTGATGAGGGTATTTTGCCGGAATTTATTGGAATTGTGAACTATGCTGTAATGGCACTTATTCAAATCGAAACCGGACCATCTGACCTTCCGGATATGCCACGTAATCAAGCCCTGGAACTTTATAATAAAAATGTAAAAATAGCCAAAAGACTGATGTTGGATAAAAACCATGATTACGATGAAGCATGGCGGAATATGCGAATCAGTTCGTTTACTGATCTTATTTTGATGAAATTGTACAGAACCAAACAAATTGAAGATAATAAAGGTCAAACCATTATTTCAGAAGGCGTTGAAGCCAATTATCTTGATATAATAAACTATGCTATATTTGCCCTCATAAAATTGGAATTTCCGGATAGCGAACCCTGATTTAAAAATACAAATTAATTATAATGAATATTGTATTAAGATTTTTATACAGAACAGTTCCCGCTTTGGTTTTAATATTTTCGGGATTGGTAAAAGCTATTGATCCAATAGGTGGGGCTATTAAATTTGATGATTATTTTACAGCCTTTAATTTAAATTGGCTAACTCCCCTGTCGCTGCCTCTTTCTGTAATACTGTCATCATTTGAATTTCTGCTTGGTTTTTACCTGTTGCTGAACTTTTATGTAAGAAAACTGGCCTTAATTGCCTTGACAACTATTTCCTTTTTTACAATCCTTACTCTTTATATTGCAGTATTTGAACCCGTTACAGATTGCGGATGTTTTGGTGACGCCATTAAACTTAGTAATTGGCAAACCTTTTGGAAGAATGTTGTTGTAGTTTTATTTACGATTGGACTTTTCATTAGCAGGAAACAATATAAAAACAGTGTGGGCAGCCTCAGGATGATATTTGGTGCAATAACACCTGCTATTTATATTTTAGGGCTTTGTTGGTGGGGAATAAACAAACTGCCTGTTATTGATTTCAGGCCTTTTAAAGTAGGTACTCATATCCCATCGCAAATGGAAATTCCTGATGGGGCCGAAAGGGATGAATTTGAAACAGTGTTTATACTCGAGAAAGATGGTGTAAAAAAAACCTTTACGACTTTAGACTACCCTTATGATGATTCCACATGGATTTTCATCGACACAGAAACAAAGCTAATTAAGAAAGGTTATGAGCCACCACTGCACGACTTTTATATTATGAATTCTTATCTGGAGGATGAGACCCAAAAAATAATTAATCATGAGGGAGCTGTTTTCCTCGTTATTTCACCCAGAATAGAGAAAATATCCCAGCGGTCAATAATGCCTCTGGCAAGACTTGCAGAGCTTTCGCAACAAAAGGAAATTCCATTTTATGTTGTAACAACATCAGACTCAACAACCGGAAGGGAATTTAACCTTGAAAATAAAACTAATTTCAGGTTCCTTCATGGCGATGAAACAACTTTAAAGACAATGGTAAGGTCAAATCCTGGGTTGATTTTGCTATTTAACGGTACTATTATTGGTAAATGGCATTATAATAAATTACCGGGTAAAAATATAGTTGAAAACCCTCTCGCGGGTTCAATCGGTTATTTAACCCGTAAAAACGTACTATTACTAGTATGGGGCAATATACTTGGTCTTATAATTGTTCCAACATTAATATTTAATATTAAAACCATAAACAAAAAAAAATGAGAAAAAACATTGTTGCAGGAAACTGGAAAATGAACAATACCCTTGAAGAGGGAGTTGCACTGGCAAAAGATATTAATAACCTTGTTTCGGGTAAATCACCAAAGTGCGGGATAGTATTAGGCACACCATATATTCACCTGGTTGATGTTGTAAAGGTTATTGATAAGACCAAAATTGGTGTTGCAGCACAAAATTGTGCCGATAAAATTTCTGGTGCCTATACAGGTGAAATATCTGCTCCCATGATTAAATCAACCGGTGCAAAATATGTTATACTTGGCCATTCAGAAAGAAGGACCTATTATGGTGAAACCAATACCAAATTGAAGGAAAAAACAGATTTGGCCCTTGCCAATAACCTTACCCCTATTTTCTGTATTGGTGAGGTTTTATCTGAAAGGGAAGCTAATATCCATTTTGATGTTGTTAAAAAGCAGATTGAAGAAAGTCTGTTTCACCTATCAGGTTCTGATTTTAAGAAGCTTGTACTGGCATACGAACCTGTTTGGGCCATTGGTACTGGTAAAACAGCTACGAGTGAACAGGCACAGGAAATGCATGCTTTTATACGTAATACCCTTAAAGAAAAATATGGAGCCGATGTAGCTAATGAAATATCAATTCTTTATGGTGGTAGCTGCAATGCATCAAATGCAAAGGAACTATTTTCAAATACCGATGTTGATGGAGGCCTTATTGGGGGTGCTTCATTAAAATCATCTGATTTTTTGGCAATTATTGATGCCTTTTAATTTTAATAATATTTAAGAACAAAGGCGTCGGTTAGACGCCTTTTCTTTTTGATTTAATTAAACATTTAACGAATTTGCATATTTAATTATGCCAAATAACATTTAAACTTCCTTGCAAATTTTTTAATTAAGGCGGGCAGGTAATTTAAGTATGCTTAGAAGCAGAAACCAGTAAATTGTTTTCCGGCAAACAAAAGATAAACCAACAAAATGATGGATTATATACAGATATCAATAAGTTTAACTCAATACTCATCGCACGATGCAGAAATATTAATTGCCTGGATGGCCAATATGGGATATGATGGCTTTTTGGAAAATGAAAAAGGATTTGATGCTTTTATTCCAACAGAGCAGTTTGAAGAAGATAGTTTAAATAAACTTCGTGACAATAATACAAACATTACTTTTAAATATAAGGTTACCCATGTACCATACCAAAACTGGAATGAGGAATGGGAAAAAAATTATTTCAAGCCAATAATAATTGGAAATAAATGTGTTGTAAGAAGTCCATTCCATCCACATTACAATCATATACCATACCAGATAATAATAGAGCCTAAAATGGCCTTTGGTACCGGACATCACGAAACCACCTCAATGGTAATGGAACACTTACTCGAATATGATGTTAAAGGAAAAATGGTGCTTGACATGGGATGCGGAACAGGAATACTGGGTATTCTGGCATCAATGCTTGGTGCAAAAAAAATTACAGCTATTGATAATGACCAGTTTTGCGTAGATAACAGTAACGAAAACTGTCAGCTTAACGAAGTTAAGAACATGTCGAACAAATTGGGCGATTCAACATCACTTGGGTCGGTTCAGGAATATGATATTATCCTGGCAAATATTAACCGTAATATTTTGCTTGAGGATATTCCGGCTTATGCAAAAGTTCTCAAAAAAGGAGGTACAATTATTTTAAGCGGGTTTTATAATTCGGATATTACAGAAATAAATAAAATAGCTGAAAACAATTATTTAGTTGTAAATTCTATTAAAGAAAATAACAATTGGGTAGCAGTTTCGTATGAAAAAATATTATAAAAAAATCCCGGAAAGAATTTTGCTTGCTTATGATTAAACATTTACGCTCCTTTATATTACCTTTTTTATTAATCTTTATTCATTCTGCCTGGTCACAAAGCAAATTATTCAGTGAGGGTGGTGAAAATTTGTTTCTTCAAAATATGGAGGAAATTTTCGCCATATCAACTGAAAAAAAAGCCGCAAAGGACTTTTTAAATGAATTAAAAAATTTTTGGAACTCTCCGGGCACATCAACTGAAATTAAAAATTTAATTATTACCGGCTCCGACCTCATAAACGAAAAAAAGGGGCGGGCTTTCCCTGATTATTATTCATACCTGAAAACAATAATGGCATTTAACCAGGCAAATCACCCACAGGAGAGTTTTACTATATGGCATAATGGAATAGAACGGTTATTCAATGAACCCAGGTTTCCACTAAGAACAGCAATCAGGTTATTTGACCACACAACCAACCTGTTAAAGGAAAATATTGTTTATTCAACCCCAGCACTCAGGTGGGTAGCACAAAAAGCAAATTACAGGTTTACTTATACTGATTCATTAAGGGTTCAGTTTGAGCCTACCAACTTGATTTGCTATTCAAAAAATGACAGCATCATAATATTGGAAACCAGCGGATTCCTAAATTTGCAAAGTGGTATATGGTATGGAAAAAAAGGGTTGATTACATGGGAACAGAGTGGGTTTTCTCCAGACCAGGTTTTTGCAGGATTCGGTAATTATGAAATTAACATGTCATCAATTGAAATTCGTGTGGAGAATGTTGAGTTTCAAAACCGTGCTTATTTTAACCATCCCATAAAGGGGCGCCTTTACCATAAAGTAATGAACGTAAATAACCCGGAAAATTCTACATATCCAAAATTTGAATCTTACGAACAACGTTATAAAATTGACAACATCCACAATGGTTTCAATTATGAGGGTGGTTTTTCCCAACACGGTGCTAAATTCCTTGGCTCAGGAACCTACCAGAGTCCGGCTGTAATATCAATTTTCAGAAACGATACCCTTTTTATCACCGCCAAATCACTTAGTTTTTCGTTACGTAAAGAGCAGATTATTAGTGGTAATACTGAAATCAGAATTCATCTTGATACCGGTTTTATTTACCACCCGGGACTCATGTTTAAATATATGGATAATATAAAAGAGATTCATTTAATAAGGGATGGAGAGGGATTATCAAAAAGTCCGTACTTTAATACTTACCATAATATTAGCATGGATGCCGAACTGATTAAATGGAAATTGAACGATACCAACATTGAACTCAGAATGATAAGTGGGGCTGCAGAAAACCATGCGTTTTTTGAATCCATTAGTTATTTCAGGGAGGATTTTTTTAACCAGCTTCAGGGAATGGATGCCATTCATCCGCTACAAGGGTTATTAAATTGCTCAAAACGACTTAAATCAAAATCATTCACGGCCTTGGATTATGCACGATACCTTAATTTACCCGAGAGCCAGGTAAGACAGCAAATAATAGCCCTTTCATTTCATGGATTTGTTGGATATAACGTAAACTCCGACACCATTGAAATTCGTGAGAGGCTTACGGATTATCTTAAATTCAGAAACGGAGAAAAGGATTATGATGTAATCAGGTTTAAATCATTAACACCCGGATCGGTACCAAATGCCAT
Source organism: Marinilabiliaceae bacterium (assembly GCA_037439945.1). GTDB lineage: Bacteria > Bacteroidota > Bacteroidia > Bacteroidales > Marinilabiliaceae > CALEUX01. The sequence goes on along the minus strand of JBBIVA010000081.1, from coordinate 3,532 downwards.
TTTCGATCTTAAAAACTATGATATTGCACTTAACGGCGTTGCAGCTATTTCTATTAGTGACAATCAAAATGTTGTATTTTTTCCAAAAGAAGAAAAAATTCTTCTTAAAAAGGACCGTAATTTTAGTTTCGATGGAACAATTACTGCTGGTATGATAAACCTTTTTGGTAATGGGTTCAGATTTAATTACAATGATTTTAGAATCGATTTGAAGGTTATAGATTCAATGTCGATGAAAATTGAGACAGAGGAGTATGATTACTATGGAAGACCAGCTCTGCAAAGGATTGGCAATACAATTTCCCAATTGTCGGGATATCTGGAGATAGATAAATGGGACAATAAATCGGGCAAAGAATTGTACGCTGAATTTCCCAGGCTTACAAGTACAACAAATTCATATGTTTATTACGATTATCCACAAACTCAGAACGGGGCATATAAAAAAGATAAATTCTTTTTTACGCTGGATCCTTTTCAGATTGACAGTATAAGCAGATTAACAACCAAAAACATAACCTTTAAAGGAAAACTGGAATCAAATATTTTCCCTGTTATAGAAGAAAAACTTATAGTCAGGAAAGATTATTCCTTGGGTTTCAGACGAAAATCACCTACGGGAGGTTATCCTATTTATGGGGAAAAAGCAACCTTTACCAACATTCTTGACCTTAGCAACCAAGGTTTAAAAGGAAATGGGGCCATTAAATATATTACATCCTTGTCGGAGTCGGAAGATTTTACGTTTCTGCCTGGATACACCTCCGGTCTGGCGCACCGCTTTAATGTCCAGGCCCAGCAAAAAGGGGTTGAGTTTCCAGATGTTCAGGGGAAATTTGACAGGATAAGTTTTATGCCCTATCAGGACAGGTTAATTGCCAGTACCCAGGAAGAGAGTTTAATTTGTTATAACCGTGAAGTTCAGTTTGAAGGAAGTGTCACTGTACGGCCAACAGGTTTGGAAGGAAGCGGAAAACTTAATATGCCAAAAGCTTCATTAACAGCCAAACGCATGGATTTGGGCCATCATATCGTTATTGCTGATTCATCTGATTTTAAACTAATAAGTGATCCGGGCTCACAAGATGTGAATTTTAAAACCAATAACCTGTTATCACATATTGACTTTAAAACACGTCAGGGCAGGTTTACATCCAGAAACCCGAATAATAAAGTGGATTTTACCGAAAACCGGTACATTTCATACATTAATGAATTTTCATGGGATATGGACAACAACAATATTTACCTGGGGGCCAAAGGATCTAAGGGAAACAGGTTTGTTTCAACACACCGTCGTCAGGATTCACTTGACTTTGTGGTTCCCATGGCACTTTACGATGTTGAAAACCGGATTATCAGGGCCACCGAAGTTAAAAATATTTTAGTAGCCGATGCCAATTTATTATTAAACGATGGTAAAGTTACCATAAGACGCGATGCAGCATTAGATCCGCTCGATTCGGTAAGTATCGTCTTAAATGATTCAATACATAGATTTTATCACGCCCGGGTGAATATTGAAAGTAAAAACCTGTATAAAGGTTTTGGGAAATATGACTTTTTAAATGGCGACGGGGTTGCTAAAACAATAAATTTCAACAATATTGGCGTAGGCCGTGATAAAAAAACAACAGCCGATGGTGAAATATCGGACAAAGAATATTTTACATTCAATAAACATTTTGCATTTAAAGGCGATGTAAACCTAACATCAGGAAAGAAGCTTTTACTGTTTAAAGGAGCCAGCCAAATGCTCCATAAGTGTTCATTTAACGGGCCCCAGGAATTCATTAGATTTGAGGCCAGCATTGATCCCTATGATGTAAAGATTCCGGTAGGAACAGATTCTCGGAATTTTGAGAATGAAAATATCTTCAGGGGATTATATCTTAACCGTGATTCGAACATAATTTACAGTTCTTTCCTGGAAAAAAGAAGATTCCATAGCGATTTACCCTTACTATCAACAAGTGGATTTTTATTTTACAAAGAATCGATGCAAAGTTTCCTAATTTCACCAACCGAGAAAATTGCCAACCCGGATACAACAGGAACGGTTTTAATGTTCGATGAAGATAATTGTCGCGTATTAGCTGAAGGAACAATAAATATTGGTCTTGATCTTGAACAGGTAAAATTAAATGCATCAGGAGAAATTGAGAACAACAGGCAAAACGGTAAAACAGAGATTTCAGCATTATTCGGGGTTAACTTTATGCTTGATCCGGTATCAGTAGAATTAATGGTTAACACTATCAGGGATGCAAATAATAATAAAAAAGGAAACCCTGAGAATAAAGGAACCATTAAACGTATTGCTGAATGGATACAAAAAGATAATGCAATTAAAGTAACCAGGGAACTTAATTCCCTGGAGAAAATAAGATCATTACCCCCCACCCACCAATATACTTTAACCTTTGACAGTTTAAAATGGGAATGGGATAAACCTACCAGAAGCTACAGGGCAAACGGTGAAGCAACACTTTTATGGATTAAGGATTTTCCGGTTAACCGCACAGTTAATGTTAAGGCTATAATTGGTTTTAGCAGAGGTGGAAATACGTTTGATTTGTATATTGAGCCTGAAACAAAAATATATTTTTTCTTTAGTTACAGAAATGGCATGATGCAAACCAGATCGTCAAATAATGATTATAATTTAAACATACAAGGGTTAAAACCAGATGAAAGAAAACTTAAAACAGGAATGGGTGAAAAAGGCTATTCGTTTATAATGGCACCCGAAAGCAGACTAAACAGGTTATTACGTGCTTTTGATACAAATGGGGAATTAGAAGAAATTACTGAAGAAGAAAAGCCGCAAAACGAAAAATAATTTTGGTAAAAAGTAATAATTTATCATATTAAACAAGGGTTTTAGGTGGCTGGTTCAGGCTAAGCAAACATTATCAAAAAAGTAAATCAATTAGTTTAACCAAACTATTCATAAAAAGTAATTGTAACAATTAGAATAAAATTGGTTATTAAACCTTTAATTCCTGATAAATTAAAAAGTTGAATAATAAAGAATTGATAAAATTGGCGATAATTTTAATTACCACAGCATTAATACTGATTGGATTCTATTTTTTTAATCCTGCAAAAGTTGATTTTTACCCTAAATGCCCATTCAAAACAATAACAGGATATGATTGCCCCGGATGTGGTTCCCAACAAGCTATTCATAACTTATTGAACATTGAGATTCTGGAGGCAATAAAATCCAATTTATTACTGGTTTTGGCCATCATTTTTTCAATTCCTTTTGTTGTAATAAATATTTATAAAAATCCTGATAAGCGGATTTTAGCATTAAAAAAACTTATGTACAGTAATACTACATTACTAATAATTCTTATTATAATTATAGTTTTTTGGATTGTTAGAAATATATAATTGCTGATGAAGACAAATTTTTACCCAATTAATAAATTATTTAAGTACACTCTATACCTTAATTACTAAACCGGCATCAATGTCGTTTACTTAAGGAATAAAGATAAAAATGTTCTTTGAAATAGTGGAG
>JBBIVA010000080.1:0-16975 GCA_037439945.1 Marinilabiliaceae bacterium | reverse complement strand
ACCAAAAAAACCATCGCTAAACATAGATGTTGTTGAAAATATGGCTATTGTAAAAACTGCTTAAATCGAACTCACGTTAAATAGTAACATAAAACGGGAATAAGGCGATTGGGGTTTTTCTCTGTTTACAACAGTAATATCAGTTGATGCACACGAAAACATAACTGAAGCCAAAAGTTGTAATAACAATTGTTTCATAAAGTATGGGTTTAAATTGTTTAAAGGTGATTTGACAAATCACATGCCAATTAATTGATTTTTTCCATTAGGTAATTTTCGTAATTTAACCAATCCAATATTTTGCTGCAGACAAACTAAAAGGTAAGTGAAATTGAAGTACCTTTATTAGGCTCTGACCAAACATTAATGTTTCCGCCATGTAACCTGATTATTTGACGTGACAGGCTTAGCCCGATACCCGATCCTTGAGGTTTTGTGCTAAAGAAAGGAATGAATATTTTATCAAGCACTTCGGGGATAATGCCCGGCCCATTATCAATTGTCTGAATGGTAACTCGTCCCCTTTTATTTAAGAATGCCCTAATTTCAATTATCGGTTTTTTGGTCTCTTCAAGGGCATGAATTGAATTTCTTACAAGGTTAATCAAAACTTGTTCAATTAATTTTTCATCGGCCGATAACTCCAGAGAAACAGGTTCAACACTCATTAAAAACGATATTCCTTTATCAGCAATCTCTTTGGAGTGTATGTCGCAAATGTTTGTCAATAATCTGTTAACAGGAAAAATTGAGAAATTTGGGGTTGGTATCCTTGTTAAATTGCGATAAGTATTAACAAAATGTATTAAACCATCAGTACGGTTATGTATGGTTTTAATTGCCTGGTTAATTTCTTTCAAATTATCTATTTCGTTTGAGCAGTCAATTTTTGAGTCAAGCGAAACTATTACATCTTTAATCAGATGATTAACTGTTGATGAAAGGGATGATATAGGGGTTATTGAATTCATAATTTCGTGGGTCAAAACCCTTATTAGTTTTTGCCATGACTCCATTTCCTTCTCATCAAGTTCCTGTTGAATATTTTTTATGGAAACCAGAATTATTGTACGGTGTTGAATTTTAAATTCAGTTCCGTAAATAGAGAGTTGCAAAATATCATCCTTTTCGCGGATTTTTAATAAAAGGTTCTCCCCATGTTTAATTGTAAGCAATTTATGTACAAGCTCCTGGTTGTACTCCCTTAAAGCCTGTATATTATTTAAATTCCTTATTTGAAACAGTTTTTTTGTTGCATTGTTTATAAGTTCAACTTTACCATTTTTTTGAAATGCAATTAATGCAATACCAATGTGTTGAATAACTGTTTGTAAATAATAGTAGCTCTCTTCTTTTTCAGCCCGTACAGACTGAAAATCCTTTATTACTTCATTGAAAGTAGCTTTAAGCCTATCAAAAGTTGTGTCAGTTGTTTCAACCTGAAATGTTCGGGTAAAATCAGAGTATCTTATAGATTGCAAAAAATCGTTTAAAACCCGGTTTGTACGGTCAATATATAAAAAAAGCGCCACAACCTGGATTAATACAACCACTCCGGCCATAACCATTGTAATTGTAAGGTTAGTGTAAAAATACAAGTATATACAAATGAACATTGATACAGCCAGTAACAAAGTCCTGATTCCAAAATTTATTCGAAAATTATTAAAGACCATATTTTTCCAGTCTTCTGTATAATGACGTCCTTGTTAAGCCAAGGTCAGATGCCGCTTTTGAAACATTGCCCTGATGCCTTTTGAGTACTTTTTCTATTATTTTACGTTCAATATCATCAAGATTGTAAGTATCTACTTCCAGATCGGTACCAGCAGGTGATTTACCCGAAAGATGAAAATCATTCTCGGAAAGCGTTGATGATTCGCTCATAATTAATGCACGCTCAATAACATGTTGAAATTCCCTTACGTTCCCCGGCCATGCATAACCTGATAGTTTTTTTATTACCGATGTGGTTAACCTGCTTATTTTTTTATTGTATTTCCTTGAGAATATATTCAAAAAATGATCAGCAAGTAATGGAATATCATCTAACCTGTCCCTCAGGGGAGGTATTTCTATTTCAACTGTATTTATTCTGTATAATAAATCCTGCCTGAAATCACCTTCAACAGCTAATTGTTTAATATTAGTATTAGTTGCACTAATTAATCTTATGTCAATTGATTTGGGTTTGTTTGCGCCTACCCGGGTAACCTCCCTGCGCTCTAAAACAGTTAATAATTTTGCCTGCAAAGGGGTTTGAAGATTCCCTATTTCATCCAAAAATATTGTTCCACCAGTGGCCAGTTCAAAACGTCCTGGCCGGTCGGTTTTTGCATCGGTAAATGAGCCTTTAACATGTCCAAATAGTTCGCTTTCAAATAGTGAATCACTTAAAGAACCCAAATCAACACTTATAAAGGGCTCATCTTTCCGTAATGAATGCCGGTGCAGGGCCCTGGCTACTATTTCTTTACCTGTTCCGTTTTCACCCAGTATCAGGACATTTGCATCGGTACCTGCAACTTTTGAAATGGTAGTGAATACCTTTTTCATACCCGAAGATGCCCCAATGAAATCGCAAAAGGGATGATCCATAATAGTGTTTAGTTCCTTTTGCTTTTCCTTCAGATTGCTTACTTCCCGTCTTGATTGCTTTAGTTTAACTGCTGATGAAACCGTAGCAATTAATTTTTCATTTTGCCATGGTTTTATTATAAAATCGGTTGCCCCGGCTTTTATTGCCTTAACCGATTTTTCAACATCACCGTATGCAGTAATAAATAATACAACAGCCGAAGGATCAATCTGGAGTATTTTTTCAAGCCATGAAAAGCCTTCTGTTCCGCTTATTGCATCCTTCGAAAAATTCATATCCAGAATAATTACATCAAAATCTTCATCAGCCATTCGTTGGGGTATTAATGAAGGATGAGACTCAGTCTGGATTATTTCAAAATGTGGTTTTAATAATAATTTTAGCGCAAAAAGAATATCTGCATTGTCATCTACTGCTAAAATACGGCCTGATTGCTGGGGCATAGCTTCTTCAAATTTATTTTTTACTTTATCAAAATTATGAAATTTTCAATACATTAAACGATATTTTGTTCGAATACGTACAATTTACTATATTTTTAATAAATGTAAAATGTATATTGATAGCGTTAAAAGGTTGATGGTTAGTAATGTATGGGTCATGGCATAATTTGTGTTTATTAATATTTAGACTATATATTTTTCATAATTTTTTCTTATAATAGAAAATTTTAAAAATAGTTTTCTTTTTAAAAAATAAAGAGTTAACCTAAAATTTATGAAAGCTGTATTTTAATTTAAAATACTGTTTTTGGTTTGGGGAAATATTTTTTTGTGCGTAATCGAACAATGACTGTTCAAAAATGAACGAATTATGATTCATACCCGCAATTTGGTAAAAGTATACCGTAATGGTTTAATTGAAACAATTGCCTTAAGCAACGTTAATCTTGATGTGGGTAAAGGTGAATATGTAGCTGTTTTTGGTCCTTCTGGAGCAGGTAAAACAACCCTGTTTAATATATTGGGATTATTAAGTTCTCCCACTTCTGGTGATGTATTTTTTCAGGGCAGGGAAGTAGGTAGCTTATCTGAAAAACTCCGGACCCGGATTAGAAGAGGTAATATTGGGTTTGTTTTTAAACAATTTAATCTGGTAGATGAACTAACTGTTCAGGAGAATATAGAATTACCCCTTATTTATCAGAATAAATCTTTTAAAGAGCGCAAAACAGGGGTGGCTGATACTTTGGAAAGGTTCAAGTTAAGCCATAAAAGGAATAATTATCCAAAGCAGCTGACAAATTTGCAACAACAAACAGTTGCTTTAGCAAGATCGGTGGTTTTTGGACCAAAATTATTGCTGGCTATTGAACCTACCGGCAATTTGGATTCAACCGGTGGATCTGTCATTATGGAATTGTTGTCGGGAATTAACGAAACGGGGGTATCATTGGTTTTATTTACTCATTCCCTTCGTGAAGCACAAAAGGCGCAACGCATAGTTCAGATTTTTGACGGGCATGTTGTTACAGAAGGGGTTCAAAATCTGGTTTAATTTTAAGTAATGGTTTTTACAATATGGAAAGGCCATATTTTGCAAACACAACTTGTCCTGACTTTTCGGGAAACGCCATTAACAAAATTACATCAGGGGTTTTGCCCCGTTAAGTATAGGCAGGCAATCCGGCATTTTAAAATGAATTTTGTTTGGTCGAAAAAATACGAGCCATTTAATACAACCTGCATCACAAACAGGTTATCCTCCATTATATAATGGAGGCATAAATGAATTGAATATCAATGAAGTTAAAATTGCAAAAATGTATTACCCCTGAATTGACGGAGACCTTATACTAAAAAATTATGTGCAGATGAAATGGAGCAGTTTTGTAAAAATCGCTTTTCGAAATATTATATTACACAGGGGGTTCTCCCTTGTATCACTGTTGGGTTTGTCGGCCGGAATAGCAATGGCCCTGCTGGTTTTGGCCTATGTTGATTATGAAACCAGTTATGATAAGCACTTTCAGGATTCGGATAAAATTTACAGGTTAGTTAGCCATGGCAAAATAGGGAGTGATGTTATAGAAAGTGCCCTTACCCCATTACCATTAGTAAAAGTTGCATCCAATATTAGTGGAATTGTATCATGCTCAAGGCTTATCCCTGCCAGTAAAAAGTTGGTTAAAAGCCAGTATGCCAAGTTTAACGAGCAACATTTCTTTTATGCCGATAAAGGCTTCTTTGATATTTTTAACCTTTCCTTTTTATTAGGAAATTCAACCGAAATATTTTCAGACTCAAACGCTGTTGTAATTTCAAAAAATGCCTCCCACCGTTTTTTTGGTACAAGAAACCCAATGGGGGAAGAACTAATTCTTGACAATGGTATTGCCCTTAAAGTTACCGGCGTTTTTAATGATTTACCTGAAAACACTCATTTAAAGGCCGATTTTATTGCCAACTGGCATGTAGTACTTAAAAAGATGAGGGAAACCTATAAAAATGACTTTAATAGCTGGGACAATAATTGGTTTGCATTAAATACATATTCATACATTAAAATAACTACTGAAGCTGACATTGATTCTGTTGAATTGATGTTAAACAACCTTTCTGCTGGGCTGATGGTAAAACAATTAAACAGCCACTCAGGAATTTTGGGTTCTGATATTGACAAAATGGAGATAAAGTCAGTTCTCCAACCTATTTCTGAAATTCACCTGAGTGGCAATCTCGACCATGAATTGAGTAAAGGCTCAAGTGGAAAATATGTTTCGGTATTTACCGGTATTGCCGTATTTATCCTGGTTATTACAGCAATAAATTTCATGAACATCACAACTGCCAGGGCATCAAGAAGGTTCAAGGAAATTGCTGTTAGAAAAACATTTGGTGCAGGAAGAAGACATATAGTTACTCAGTTTTTTATCGAATCCATATTATTTAGTTCGCTGGCCTTGGGAATTGCACTGGTTTTTATGGAGCTGTTTTTCCAAAAATTCAGCATCCTGTTTGATATTCCCATGGGAAAAGGTTCTTTTATTAATCATATTAATTTCGGATGGGTTTTTCTTATTTCATTATTTGTTGGAATAGTAGGTGGTAGTTATCCTTCATTCTTTTTTTCCGGTCTTGAGGCTTCCAAAATTTATAAAGGGCAATCCCGAACAGGCAGATGGGGAATTATTGTGAGAGGTGTTTTAACAGCATTTCAAATTTGTATTGCCGTTGCCCTAATGAGTATATCCCTTAGCATGCATAATCAACTTAATTTTCTTGAAAATACTTCAATGGGTTATGACCCGCAGGGGTTGGTTGCAGTTGAACGTGAATATGCCTTAGGCCACAAAGCTGACTCTGTTAAAAATTTGTTAAAAATATTACCTGAAGTTGAGGGTGTAAGTTCAACCAGGTTTTTACCTGGCGAAGAGACTTCCATTTTATCCTATAAAAATGTTTCTGATACATCCCAGGTTGTTTTGCTGGCGACTAATTTGGTTGACTCTACATTTTTTGAAACTTTGGGGGCAGTTTTATTAAAAGGAAGATTATTTAATAATTATGGTTATAAAGATTCATCTCACGTTATTATTAATGAATCAGCCGCAAAATTATTGGGATTTACTAATCTGGAAAACAGCAACCTTGAAGTTATTGGGTCAGGATTAAAATCAAAACCGCTTAGGTTACAGGTTATTGGTGTAGTTGGTGATATTCATTACGAGAGTTTTAAAATTCAGGTCAGACCAATGATTTTTATGCAATTTGATAAAGAAAGCCGTCGCGAATATGTCCTGATAAAGTTTAAAGAAGGAAATATGCCCACCGGAATCAAAAAAGTAGAAGGTATTTGGAATTCAGTTTTGCCAGATGAGCCATTTGATTATTTCAATATTTCAGAAAGGGTTGATGGATTTTATCGTGAAGAGCAAAGGTTTGCCCGTATAGGGCTCGTTTTAGCAGTAATTGCAATGGTATTTGCAATATTAGGGTTAATTGGTTTGGTTTCATTTGTTGTTTTAGGTAAACTAAAAAATATGGAAATAAGCCGGATGCTTTCTGCTGCACCGCCTATGATACTGCTCGGGACTTTCCGGGGTGTTTCATGGTATATTTTTGCCGGAATTTTTGCTTCTTTGTTAATTTCTCCATTGGTAATTGATTATTGGTTAAAAGGATTCTATTCATCCTTTTCTCCTTCGGGATATTGCCTCGTAATTCCTATGGTACTGATGATTATATTAGCCTTTTTCACAGTATATATTGTAGGAATCAGGGAGTTTAACTCTTCTTGTAAACGGGCAGGGTTTTAAATGATAATGGAGTTTCAGGATTGTAAATTTCATGAATAAATAGTTTTATTGACAAAAATGAGTTAAAAGATTTTAAAAAATCATTTATATTTGCGCGATTATGAAATCCTCTCAAAAAAACATGTTTTTGAATTAGATAAAAGAAAAAGAAATGCAAAACAAAGGAGCGATCAGACTATTTGCCATCCTTTTGGCATTAGTGAGTTTATATCAGTTAACTTTTACATATTTTACCCGAAAAGTTGAAAAAAATGCACGGGAATATGCCCAGGAAAGAGCCAAAGGAAACCACGATCTTGCAAGGGGTTATGAGTTCTCATATCTGGATTCCGTTTCAAACGAAACGGTTTATAACTTTATGTGGATAAGAAAATATACCTATAAAGAGTGTAAAAACAGGGAGATAAATTTTGGTCTTGACCTAAAAGGAGGTATGAACCTCATTTTAGAAATAAAAGTTGCAGACATTGTTAAGGCATTATCAAATTATAGTCAGGATGAAAAATTTTTGCAGGCCATTAAACTAGCTGAGCAAAGAGAGAAAAATTCAATCCGTAATTTTATTGACCTTTTTGGTGATGCATTTAAAGAAGTTGCTCCAAACGGTAGCCTTGCTGCCATTTTTAATACTGTTGATCTTAGGGAAAAAGTAAAGTACGACTCATCGAACGAAGATGTATTAAAAGTATTAAATGAGGAATCTAAGAGCGCCATTGATAATGCATTTAATATTATCAGAACACGGATTGACCGTTTTGGTGTTAGCCAGCCAAATGTTCAAAGACTTCAAAAAGATGGCCAGATATTAATTGAACTGCCTGGTATTACAGAACCTGAAAGGGTACGCAAACTTCTACAGGGAACTGCCAGTCTGGAATTTTGGGAAACTTATGATAACGAAGAAATTTATCAAAGTATTTTACAGGTAAATACACTTATAGCAAAACTTGAATTGGGAGAAAAGGAATCTACCCCTGAAGCAGTAGTTGAAAAACCTGAGGTTGTTCAAGGTGGGGAGGATGAAGATTTACTTAAGGATATTGAAACTGAAATTTCTCCAAAAGAGCAGGTTGCTGCCAAATCATTATTAACCTATATGCAGCCAAGCAACAGGCAAACCGGTCCTGTAATTGGAGTTGTAACATCACGCGATACAGCCCGGATAAATAATTATTTTAAACTTGACCAGGTAAAATCATTATTGCCCCGTGATTTAAAACTAATGTGGACAATAAAACCAATACCAGAATCAGAACTTCAGTATTGGGTTAGCAATCCTCAAAAAAAAGATTCATATTTTCAGTTGGTGGCCATAAAATCAACCAGCTATGATGGGCGTGCGCCTCTTGAAGGAGATGCTGTTACTAATGCACGTATGACAACAAGTCAAACCGGTGCTTTTGAAATAAGTATGTCAATGAGTACCGAAGGTGCAAAAACATGGGCACGTTTAACTAAGGCTAACATAAAGAAATCCATTGCCATTGTTCTTGATGGTTATGTATATAGCTTTCCTACCGTTCAAAACGAGATTAAGGGTGGACAAAGCTCTATAACAGGGAATTTTTCCCCGGAGGAGGCAAAGGACCTTGCCAACATTTTGAAATCAGGAAAACTTCCCGCCCCTGCCCGGATTGTTGAAGACACTGTTGTTGGCCCTTCACTTGGTAAAGAAGCGGTTGATGCCGGTTTAAGGTCATTTATCTGGGCCTTTATTGTGGTGTTGTTGTATATGATAATATATTATGGTATTAAAGCAGGTGTTGTTGCAGATATTGCCCTGGTAATAAACATGTTTTTTGTTATGGGTGTTTTAGCTGCATTTAATGCCGTACTTACTTTGCCGGGAATTGCCGGTATAGTATTAACAATTGGTATGTCGGTTGATGCCAACGTTCTTATTTATGAACGTATAAGGGAAGAACTACGGGCAGGAAAAGGGTTAAAACTTGCAATATCTGACGGTTATAAAAATGCCTTTTCGGCCATTATTGATGCCAATGTTACAACTTTCTTGACCGGTGTTATACTTTTCATGTTTGGTACTGGCCCAATAAAAGGTTTTGCCACAACCCTTATGATAGGTATAGCTACATCGTTTTTCTCTGCTATTTTTATAACCAGATTGATTTATGAAACATTGTTAAATTCAAAAATGGATGTAAACTTCTCAACTAAGGCAACCGAGAATTTATTTAAAGATTTAAAAATTGCTTTTCTGGAGAAAAAGACTACATTTTTCATTATTTCGGGTATAGTTTTTTTAGTTTCCATTGGTTCTTTGGGTGTACGGGGGTTAAAACAGGGTATTGATTTTACCGGTGGGCGTACTTATGTTGTAAGATTTAATGAAGAAAAAAGTGCAACGGAGATTCAATCTGCATTGTTAGCTTCATTTCAGGGGGCCAATACCGAAGTAAAAACCTTTGGTAGTGCAAACCAAATTAGGATTGCCACCAATTTTTTGGTTGACAACACTGAAGAATCGGCCGATATTGCTGTTGAAGATGCACTATTTAATGGATTAAAGAAATTCCTTGGCACTAATGTTTCAAAGGATCAGTTTTTTGATGATTACCTGATGAGCTCTCAAAAGGTAGGGCCAACAATCGCCAGTGATATTAGAAATAAGGCCGGATTGGCAATTTTCTTTTCACTGATAGTAATATTTCTGTATATTTTAATCCGTTTCCGTAACTGGGAGTTAGGGCTTGGAGCTATTGGCGCCGTGGTTCATGACGTTGTAATTGTATTGGGCATATTCTCATTAACCTATTCAATTATGCCATTTTCTATGGAAATTGATCAGGCATTTATTGCTGCCGTATTAACAGTTATTGGTTACTCAATTAACGACACAGTGGTTGTATTTGACCGGATTCGTGAATACAGGGAACTTTATCCGAAACGGAATCAATTGGAAGTGTTTAACCTTGCCATAAATTCAACGGTAAGCCGTACAATTAATACATCGCTGACTACCCTAGTTGTATTACTCGTAATCTTTGTATTTGGTAGTGAAGTAGTACGTGGATTTATTTTTGCTTTAATCGTTGGGATTTTGGTGGGAACTTACTCATCTATATTTATTGCATCTCCAATTGCATACAATTTAATGAAGAAAAGCGCAAAACAAAGTGCTAAATAAAACTTAGTTTGTAAAACAAAATTTATAAAGCCTCTCTTCTTTAAGTTGGGAGGCTTTATTTTTTTATTTAGCAGAATTGAAAATGTATTTAAACCGGGGTAAACTTCCGAAAAACTTAACCAAAAGATATAGTTCTGGTTTTTCCCATGCTGTATCACAACTTATGAACCGGAATAAACTTTTTATGACAAATAAATATTTGCTAAAATTTTATGTTGATTAAATTGGGTTTAATATGCAATTTTGGCATTTAGGTCAATTTTTATTTTTATACCTTTGAAAAAAAATATCTATGTCTTTATTTCTTTTTGGGATATCAATGGGTGAAATAATATTAGTATTTCTTGTAGTATTAATGTTATTTGGGTCAAAAAAAATACCTGATCTTGCACGGTCACTTGGTAAAGGAATGAATGAATTCCGCAAAGCTACTGATGACATTAAACGTGAGTTTGAAAAAAGTTCCAGCGAAATTAAAGATGAATTATCTGATATTGAAAGTGGCATAACCCAAAATAGTAACTACATCAGAGATGCGGTCGAGGATGCTTATAAAGATGATTACGGAACAAGAGTTAATACCATTGAAGATGTGTATGGGTTAAATGATGTTGCTGAAAATACTTGGGTTGAACCTGAAACCACTGCAGATGAAATAACTGAAGATAATAAGAGTGTTAAGCAGAAGAAAATCACCCGGAAGAAAAAATAGATTTCAATTTCCATCTTTGTTTATATAATGCCCCCTTAAAATTCATCCCCTTAAATTTTTAATATGACCATAATTTACCAGGTTTTAGGGTTTATTATTTTGATAATAAGCATTAACTATTTGGTTAAAAGTAGTGTGCAACTTACGCGTCATTTTAAATTTTGTACACTTGTTGTTGGGCTAACAGTTGTTGGTTTTGGCAAATCGACCCACTAATTATTTGTTAACCTGGGAGTTGGCTTTAACGGGTTTCAGATTTTGCAGTTGGAAAAAGATTGGCGTCAAATATTTTAATATTTTGGCTGTTTTGGGTACAATAGTTTAGTAAAACCCTTGCCAATTAATAATACCGAAACGTTTAAGGTTGATTTATATTGTGATCTGGGATTAGCGGTAATCCTTTAAATTTTTATGGTCCCGTTATCACCGGGTATGATTTCAAGATGGTAAGGTGTTTTTTTATAGTGTATTTAACCTAAATCTTATTTTTATTTAATAAAAAAAATCATGGTTGAAGGAAAAGGCATAGAAAAATCATTTGGAAGCCTTAAGGTTTTAAAAGGGATTGATATTAAAATTGATTCAGGTGAGATAGTTTCTATTGTAGGTGCCAGCGGAGCCGGAAAAACTACATTGCTGCAGATTTTGGGTTCTCTTGACTTCCCATCATCAGGTAATGTAATAATTGACGGCACACCAATTAATCAACTTAACGAATGGCAACTGGCCAGGTTTCGTAACAAAAAAATAGGATTTGTATTTCAGTTTCACCAATTGCTGCCGGAATTTACAGCTGTTGAAAATTGCTTTTTACCTGCATTGATTGGGGGTGCTAACAAAAGTGAAGCTGAAAAAAAAGCAATTGAGTTACTTGATTTCCTTGGACTGGCAAACAGGCTTCATCATAAACCATCAGAGTTAAGTGGTGGTGAAAAACAAAGAGTTGCAATTGCAAGAGCCTTAATCAATAATCCTTCAGTTGTTTTTGCCGACGAACCATCAGGAAATCTCGATTCAAAAAACCAGGAAGAACTAATGCAACTTTTTGTTTCACTTCGAAACCAGTTTAAACAAACATTTGTTATTGTTACTCATGATGAGCATCTTTCTGTTAATTCAGACAGGATTATCTATATGAAAGATGGAGAAATTATTAATAATGCAACCTGAAATTGATTTAAAACCCCTGTTGGACCGAAAAGCAGAACAATATAACCAGAAATGGTTTATTCAAAACGACCCAATTTCTGTTCCACATAGGTTTATAAAAAAAGAAGATATTGAAATTAGCGCGTTTTTAACGGCAATTTTATCCTGGGGGCAAAGGCCAATGATAATTAAAAAGGCAGGCCTTTTAATGGATATGATGGATAATACTCCGTATGATTTTATAACCGGCTCATCCACAAATAAATTCGCAAGGTTCGGCAAATTTGTTTACCGTACTTTTAATGGTTATGATTGTCAGTATTTTGTTAGTGCATTACGCGAAATTTATCGTAATCAGGGTGGATTGGAACATTGTTTTTTAACTGGCTATACAAATGGCTCCATTAAAAATTCATTGGTTGAATTTCGGAAAATTTTTATGTCATATCACCCATTGGAACGAACAGG
Source organism: Marinilabiliaceae bacterium (assembly GCA_037439945.1). Taxonomy (GTDB): domain Bacteria; phylum Bacteroidota; class Bacteroidia; order Bacteroidales; family Marinilabiliaceae; genus CALEUX01. The sequence goes on along the minus strand of JBBIVA010000080.1, from coordinate 4,641 downwards.
CAAACATTTAGCTGATGTCTTACAAAACTCATCAGCCAAAAGGTTAAACATGTTTCTGAGATGGATGGTAAGAACTGACGGGATAGTTGATTTTGGTTTATGGCAAAAAATCAACCAATCAGACCTAATGGTTCCTCTCGATGTTCATGTTGGAAGAACAGCCAGAAGGCTGGGGATACTTACCAGAAAACAAAATGATTGGAAGGCTGTGGAGGAGCTTTCTGGCACTTTGCGAAGTTTTAAACCTGATGACCCTGTTTTTTACGATTATGCATTATTCGGGATTGGTATTTATGATAAGAAATAAGCTGTTTTGACTAATTATTTCAAAAATGGCTAATAATTATTTCGAGTTTAAACAGTTTAAAATATATCAGAAAAATGCCGCAATGAAGGTTGGCACCGATGGAGTTTTATTGGGAGCATGGACTGATTTATCGGGTGTTGGGAAGGCCCTTGATATAGGGACAGGTACTGGATTAATTGCCTTAATGATGGCCCAAAGGGAGCCATTTATAAAGATTCATGCCCTGGATATTGAGCTGGGTGCATTCCTTCAGGCAAGCTATAACGTTTCCATAAGTAAATGGTCAGAAAGAATTAAAGTTGAACACACATCCTTTCAAAAATTTTGGCCAACAACTAATTGTTATTTTGATCTTATCGTATCTAACCCACCTTTTTATACAACATCTGTTACATCACCGGATATTAAAAGAAGTATGGCACGCCATTTTAATACACTTCCGTTAATTGACATTCTTGATGGCTCAGCCCATATTCTTTCCCCTATGGGAACCCTATCAATGGTTTTGCCATTTAAAGAGTATGAAAACATAAATATTATCGCATCAAAAATGGGATTTTTTGAAAAAAGGAAATTGGTTGTTTACCCTACAAATAGTAAACAAGCTGTGAGAGTCTTATCTCAATGGAGTTTACATAAAGTTGAATTTGTTGAAAAAAATGAGTTGGTTATTGAGCCAAACCTACGCCACCATTACTCGCCTGAATATATTAGCCTGACCAAAGATTTTTATCTGAAAATGTAAAATAAAATGCAGGTTCCACCAAACACTTGAAGGGATAAACCAAGATTTTCGTTTGATGGAACCTGCAGGAGGGACTTTTAATTAGTCTAATATTTTACCCATAATAATATGAACAGCCAGGCCTCCAACCAGCATAAGAATTGAAATTGCCAGCAGTGTGTTACTCACCAAATTTGCATAAGAATAAACACCCAGTATTATTACTGCTATAATAATTAATAATAAGCCACTGTATTTTAATAATTTATTCATAAAAAATAACTTTAATGGTTTCTTTAAAATTACAAACATGGGAAGGTATTTCCAATTTTTTTTTAGAAAATTATAAATAACCGTAAGTTGTTTAAAATAAAAATTATAAAATTTTGTCTGTTATTTTTCGAATGATCCTGAAAAATTTATCCAATTAATGTTTTTGTAAGCCTGCCGTTCATCATAAAAAAAAGATATTATTTTCCTTATAAAACAGATTTGAATTAAGTTTTAAATAATACAAATTGCTAACTGTTAACAATATAGGGAAAAAGTAAAAGATGAGAAGTCTTAAAACTGTTATTAATGGTGGGGGTTTTTTATCTTTGTATGTTTTTGTTATTAAAAAGGAAATATTATTGAAACCACAGGATCAGATTGTTCAAACCCCACTAATGAAGCAATATTATGGTATTAAAAACAAATACCCTGATGCAATATTGCTTTTCAGGGTTGGCGATTTTTACGAGACTTTTTCGGATGATGCAGTTTTGGTTTCCGAAATATTGGGAATTACCCTAACCCGGAGAGCAAATGGGGCAGCCCAGTTTGTTGAATTGGCAGGGTTTCCCCATCATGCGCTTGATACATATCTTCCAAAACTTGTCAGGGCCGGCCAAAGGGTGGCAGTTTGCGACCAACTGGAAGATCCAAAAATGACCAAAACCATAGTAAAACGTGGCGTAACTGAGTTGGTTACTCCTGGTGTGGCTATAAGTGATAGCATACTTGAGCATAAGGAGAATAATTTTCTGGCTTCGGTACATTTAGACTCCAAATATGCAGGTATTTCTTTTCTTGATATTTCTACCGGTGAGTTTCTGGTTGCTGAAGGAACAATTGAACATGCCGAGAAATTATTATCAGGGTTCAAGCCAAAGGAAGTTCTTTTTGAAAAAAGTAAACGTCAACTATTCCATGAAGTTTTTGGAACAAAGTATTATACTTTTGGCATGGAAGATTGGGTTTTTAAGCCCGACACTGCCCGGGACAGGCTCCTAAAGCATTTTGAAACAAACTCACTTAAGGGATTCGGGGTTCATAATTTAAACCTGGGCAATATAGCATCGGGTGCAATTTTGCATTATCTTGACCTCACCCAGCATGGACATTTGTCCCATATCACAACACTTTCAAGAATTGAGGAAGAAAAATATGTATGGCTTGATAAATTTACAATAAGGAACCTGGAACTATTCCAGCCGGTTAATGAAGGAGGTAAAGCCCTGATTGATATTATTGATAAAACAATAACTCCAATGGGAAGCCGGCTGCTTAAGCGTTGGGTGTCATTACCAATTAAGGATACAAATGTAATACGTGACAGACAATCGGTAGTTGAGTTTTTTTATAAAGATCCGGAACTGAAGGATTTAATTGAAAAACATTTGCGGCCTGTTGGTGATCTGGAAAGGTTGGTTTCAAAAGTTGCTGCAGGAAGATTGTTGCCCCGTGAAATGGTGCAGCTTAAAAATGCGTTCTATAATATAGCCCCAATTAAAAACCATTTAACTCTTGCTAAAAATGATGTACTAAACCACATAGGGGAACAATTAAATGAATGCACTTCTGTATATAAACGTATAGAACGTGAACTCAAATCCGACCCTCCAAATTTCATAAGTAAAGGTGGTGTTATTCGCGATGGTATATCAGACGAGCTTGATGAGTTACGAAAAATCGCCTACTCAGGAAAGGATTATCTGAATGGTTTACAACAAAGGGAAAGTGAAAAAACGGGCATAAGCAGTTTGAAAATTAGTTTTAATAATGTTTTTGGCTATTATATTGAAGTTAGAAATACCCATAAAGAAAAAGTACCTGACAACTGGATAAGGAAACAAACGTTGGTAAATGCTGAACGCTATATTACAGAGGAGCTAAAGCAATATGAATCAAAAATTCTTGGCGCAGAAGAGAAAATTATCTCAATAGAGACAGATATATATAATAAGCTTTTATCATTTGTTGCAGAATTTATTCCAGCTATCCAGCTAAATGCAAGTTTACTGGCCAGGTTGGATTGCTTGTGGGGATTTTCCATACTGGCATCAGAAAACAATTATGTTTGCCCGGTTGTAACTAACGATCATAGTCTTGATATTAAAGCCGGAAGGCATCCGGTAATCGAAAAACTACTTCCGGCTGGTGAAATATATATTCCCAATGATGTTAAACTTGATAACGAAAAGCAGCAGATTATAATAATAACCGGACCTAATATGGCTGGGAAATCGGCTCTTTTAAGACAAACAGCCTTAATAGTTCTTTTGGCGCAAACCGGTTGTTTTGTTCCCGCCGAATCAGCCCGAATAGGAATGGTTGACAAAATATTTACCCGTGTTGGGGCATCCGATAATATCTCCCAGGGTGAGTCTACCTTTATGGTTGAAATGAACGAGGCGGCCAGTATTTTAAATAATCTTTCGGATCGCAGCCTTATTTTATTTGATGAATTGGGAAGAGGTACCAGTACCTATGACGGAATTTCAATTGCCTGGAGTATTGTTGAATATATTCATGAAAATTCCAGAGGAAGAGCTAAAACCCTGTTTGCCACTCATTACCATGAGTTAAACGAAATAGCCAATACCTTCAGCCGTTGTAAAAACTATAATGTTTCAGTTCGGGAAATAGATAATAAGGTAATTTTTTTACGGAAACTGGTCGAAGGAGGAAGCAACCACAGCTTTGGAATCCATGTTGCCCAAATGGCAGGTATGCCAAAAAGTGTAGTTAAAAGGGCAGAAGAAATTTTAAAGGAAATGGAAACCGCACACCGAAAAGGGCAAATTGGAAAGCCCATAGGTGATCTTGGCAAACACCGTGAAGGATACCAGTTAAGTTTTTTTCAGCTGGACGATCCGGTGCTTAAACAGATAAGGGACCAGATAGCATTTATGGATGTTAATAACTTAACACCATTGGAAGCTTTGAACAAACTAAATGAAATTAAGAAGATTGCAGGATTATGAGAATTAAAAGAAAATAAAGCGATCAACTTTTAATAATTCATGTTTGCAGAAAAGAAAAATGTATTATATTTGCAAAGCCTTTTTAAAAGGGTCTTTTCCGTGTTTTTTAAGGAGTAAGATGTTCATTGAAATTTAAATTTGTTGATATTTTAATATCAGTTTAATTGCGAAAGTAGCTCAGTTGGTAGAGCACGACCTTGCCAAGGTCGGGGTCGCGGGTTCGAGTCCCGTCTTTCGCTCCAATTAAAACCTTAAACGAGATTTTCTGTTGAACAGACATTCTCGTTTTTCTTTCAAAATATGGTCTGCCCGGATGGTGGAATTGGTAGACACGCAGGACTTAAAATCCTGTGGCCATTGCG
>JBBIVA010000079.1:0-17083 GCA_037439945.1 Marinilabiliaceae bacterium | reverse complement strand
CTCTATGCTTTAAATTTTATTACAAAATTATTACATCGAACTCACGTTAAATTAAAAAGTCCTAAACAAATTATGTCGAAACAATTTAACCACTGAATAAAACAATATTTAAACCGGAAAATAGCTTTAATAAAACCATAAATAAAAAAAATACTCAAAAGTAAAACCGGAAACATTTTGTATCTAATTTAACCTGTTTAAAATTTAACCATATGTTATACCAAACACTACAAAAACATTTCGGGTTTACCACTTTTCGTAATGGGCAGGAACAGGTAATTCAGACTTTGGTAAATGGAAACTCGGCAGCTGCAATATTTCCTACAGGATCTGGAAAATCTTTATGCTATCAACTGGCCGCATTGATGCTGCCTGATTTAACTCTTGTAGTGTCGCCACTTTTAGCCCTTATTAGCGACCAAATTGAATCAATGCATAACAACAGTATTTCAGCAGCACGAATTGATTCAACTTTAAAACCTGACGAAATAAATACGATACGGCAAAAAATTAAGGGTGGAGAAATAAAGGTACTCATGGTTTCAGTAGAGCGGTTTAAAAATGAAAACTTCAGGCAATTTCTTTCAGGAATATCCATATCAATGATGGTGGTTGACGAGGCACATTGTATTTCGGAATGGGGGCATAACTTCCGCCCCGATTATATAAAACTGCCCGGTTACAGGGACCAGTTTAAAATACCACAGGTACTTTTATTAACTGCCACCGCCACTAAAAAGGTTATTAATGATATGTGCGCGAAGTTTTCAATAAACCCACAAAATGTTGTGGTTACAGGGTTTTATCGTCCAAACTTGCATTTATCGGTTGTGCCTGTAAATGAAAAAGATAAGAAAAATGAACTTGTAAAATTACTTGAACCGGTAAAAAATGAATCGTCCATTGTTTATGTTACACTTCAAAAAACATCGGAGGATGTTGCTCAATTTTTAAGGGATAATGGAATTAGTGCGGCCGCATACCATGCAGGGATGGGAAATGTGGAACGTGAATTTATTCAAAATGGATTTATGAATTGCCAGACTCCTGTAATAGTTGCAACGATTGCTTTTGGTATGGGGATAGACAAATCAGATATACGGTCCGTTATACATTATGACCTTCCCAAATCAATTGAAAGTTACAGCCAGGAAATTGGACGCTCAGGCAGAGATGGAAAAATTTCAAAATGTTATGTACTTGGAAACCTCGATTCAGTTAATATCCTTGAAAATTTCATATTTGGCGATACTCCCGAAATTGAAGGTTTAGAGATGGTTTTTAATAATATTTTTAAAAATGATAACACTTGGGATCTACAAATTAATAAACTTTCATCTGAAACAAACATTCGCCAGCTACCTTTAAAAACTCTGCTTGTATATCTTGAGATTGAAGGAATTATTCAACCTTTATACAGTTATTTTAGCAGTTACCGGTTTAAAAACATTCTGCCAAACGATGAGATAATATCAAAATTTACAGGTGAACGACAATTATTTGTTAAAGCAATATTTGATAATTCGCAAAAAGCACGTTTATGGACAACCGTAAACTTTGAATCAATTACTACAAATTATTCAACTGATAGAAGGCGTATAGCAGCAGCTCTGGATTACTTTTTTGAACAGGGCTTTATTGAACTCCAAGCCAAAAACCTGGTTGACGTTTTTAAAATTAAACTAGTTCCCGGGAACAAAAAGGAGATGATTGAAAAGATGCATCTCCGGTTTATTGAAAAAGAGAAAATTGAAATTGAAAGAATTCAGGAGATGATAAAATTTTTTAGTGGTGATTGTTGCTTATCTAAAACTCTCTCACTCTATTTTGGCGAAAAACATGAATGGGAAAATTGCGGGGTATGTTCTTATTGCACAAGTGGGTCTTCAACATTAAAAAAAACAATTGAATTACCTCAAATAACTAAGAATGAAATAACTGAATTTATTGACATTATACACGCCAGAACTAATAAAAACCTATCATCTACCACAATAACACGCTTTTTATGCGGAATTTACACACCGGTATTTACATCCCTAAAAATAACTGAATTGAATGGCTATGGGGCTTTTGAAAATTACAGATATAATGATGTAAAAAGTATTGTAAAGTCTATTATTACATAATTACAACCCGATTATCCCATTCTTGATTTATAATCGTGGTAATCAAATTCGCGAACAATTTTCAATCCCGTTTTATCATTCCAAATACCTATAGCCGGATGTGGAACACCATTAAACATTGTAGTTTTTACCAGGGTGTAATGTATCATATCTTCAAAAACAATTTTATCACCGGGTTTTAATTCATGGTTAAAACTCCAGTACCCAATAAAATCGCCTGATAAGCAGCTGTTGCCTCCAATTCTGTAAGTTGGTTTTCCATCAACAGGGTCATGGTGGGCACCCATAATTCGTGGTTTATAAGGCATCTCCAAACAATCGGGCATATGGGCCGTAAATGAAACATCAACAATTGCTGTTTTTATTCCATGGTTTTCAACTACATCAACCACCTGTGAAACTAAAACTCCGGTTTCCCATGCAAAGGCGCTCCCGGGTTCAAGAATTACATCAATATTCCAACGGTTTTTAAAACTTTTTAAAACATCAACAAGGTGATCGGTATTATATCCTTTGCGGGTCATAAGATGCCCGCCTCCCATATTAAACCACTTTACCTGTTTCAGATATTTACCAAACCGGTTTTCAATTGCATTAAGGGTTTTTTCCAAATCATAGGAATTGGATTCGCATAATGAATGAAAATGGATACCTTCAATATCTCCGGGTAAAACTTCAGGCATTTGAGAAGCAATAACCCCCATACGTGAACCCGGGGCACAGGGATTATACAAGTCTGTTTCTACCTCACTGTATTCAGGGTTAATCCGGATACCTAATGATATTTTCCGGTTAAACCTTTTCACCATGGGTATAAACCGTTCAAACTGGGTAAAGGAATTAAATGTAATATGACTGCTATATTCCATTATTACAGGGAACTCTTTTTCGGTATAAGCCGGTGAATAGGTGTGTGCAAGGCTGCCCATCTCCTCATAGGCCAACCTGGCTTCGTGAATGGAACTGGCAGTTGAATACGGAATGTATTCCCTTACAACTGGAAAGGCCTTCCACATTGAGAAGGCCTTAAATGCCAGAATTATGTCAACCCCAGCCCTTTCTTTTACCGATTTTATTATATTAAGGTTGTCCCGAAGAAGGTGTTCATCCAAAACATAGCATGGCGATGGTATTTTATTGATATCAACTGCCATTTTTTAAAGCTCCAAATCAACATTATGCAACTCAACCCAGGGCAATCCATGCATGTTCAATTCCTTCATAAACGGATCAGGATTAAATTCCTCAACGTTATAAACACCCGGTTTCTTCCAAATTCCTTTAAGGTACATCATGGCGCCAATCATACATGGCACCCCTGTGGTATAACTAACGGCCTGTGTACCGGTTTCTTTGTAAGCAACCTCATGACTGCAATTATTGTAAACATAGTAGGTTTTCTCTTTACCATCTTTTAGTCCGCGGATACGGCAACCTATTGATGTCCATCCTTTATAATTCTCACCCAAATCGCCGGGATCAGGCAAAACAGCTTTCAAAAACTGAATAGGCACAACTTCAACCCCATTATATAAAACAGGGTTAATTCCGGCCATCCCTATATTTTGAATTACTCGTAAATGAGTAAGGTACTCCTGCCCAAATGTCATCCAAAACCTTGCCCGTTTTAAAGTCGGGAAATTCTTTACCAGTGATTCCAACTCCTCATGATAAATCAGGTATGACTCTTTAGTCCCAATTTCGGGATAATTTATTGGTTTATGAATTTCATGAGGCTCAGTATAAACCCATTTACCATTTTCCCAATATTTTCCCTTTTGGATAACTTCACGAATGTTTATTTCAGGATTAAAATTGGTGGCAAAAGCTTTTCCGTGATCTCCTGCATTACAATCAACAATGTCAAGGTATTGTATTTCATCAAAGTGGTGCTTTGCAGCAAAAGCTGTATAAACACTTGTTACCCCCGGGTCGAAACCACACCCCAGAATGGCAGTAAGCCCGGCCTGTTTAAATCTTTCCTGATAAGCCCATTGCCATTTGTACTCAAATTTTGCTTCGTCCTTAGGTTCATAATTTGCAGTGTCAAGGTATGAAACACCTGTTTCAAGACAAGCGTCCATAATTGTTAAATCCTGGTATGGCAAAGCAACATTAACTACTAAATCAGGGTTAAAGCTATTTATAAGCTCAACTAGTTCGGGTACACTATCTGCGTCAACCTGTGCGGTTTTAACACGGTTTCCTCCAATTTTGGCTGCAATGGCATCGCACTTACTTTTAGTACGGCTTGCAAGCATAATATCAGTAAACACATCCGGAAGTCCTGCCATTTTTTTAACAACAACAGTTCCCACACCACCGGCTCCAATAACTAAAACTTTACCCATTTCTTTGAATAATTTTTATTGTTTAAAACCTAATTTTTGAGAGGGACAAAAGAATAAAAAAATATTGATAACAGATATTAAAAAAATCAGTAAATATGCATAAAGATAATAATTTGTTTGCAGATGAGAAATAATTGATGGGATTAGCCCGTAGGTAGTAGGTCTTAGGAAGTAGGTAGTAGGTAGTAGGTAGTAGGTAGTAGGTCGTAGATAATAGCTAATAGCTAGCACCTAACACCTAACACCTAACAACTAATAACTAACAACCCGTAGCCAACAGCTTAACTAAAACGAACAATAATAAATACTAAAATATGATGACTAACATTATTAAAAAAAGTTATTTTTTTCTCTTAATTTCAGCTCTGTTTACGTTTAGTAGTGCAAAATCACAGCATTCGGGCAAGGCGATAATAGCATTTTACAATCTTGAAAACTTGCTTGACACAATTGATTCGCCAAATACAGATGATACAGAATTTACTCCGGCAAGCCCCAAAAAGTGGAATTCTGAAAAATACTTTGCTAAAATCAATTGTATGGCCGATGTAATTTCAAAAATTGGTTATCAGGAAAATGCTCCCGGGCCATCAATTATTGGTTTATGTGAATTGGAAAACAAACAGGTTCTTGAAGATTTGGTAAAATCGCCCAAACTGAGTCATTTAAACTATGAGATAGTACACTTCGACTCACCGGATTTAAGAGGAATAGACGTGGCCTTGTTATACCGTCCTGAAGTTTTTAAAATAACACATAGCAGGCCGGTTACCCTGATAATAAGGAATGATGAAGGAAAGAGAATTTACACACGCGACCAACTCCAGGTTTCTGGAATTTTTGATGGGGAACCAATGCATTTTATCGTAACTCATTGGCCATCGCGCAGAGGCGGAGAAGAAGGCAGCCGGAATTTACGAAATGAAGCCGCACGCCTTACACGGTCAATTGCAGATTCTATTACAAAAATTAAAAAAGACGCCAAAATAATAGTAATGGGAGACTTAAACGATGATCCTGACAATGAAAGCATCAAAAAATATTTAGGATCAGGCGATTACAATAAACGTTTAAAAAAAGGGCAACTGTATAACGCTCTTGAATGTTATTACAGGCAAGGGTCAGGCACAATAGCCTACAGGGATAAATGGAATCTTTTTGACCAGATAATATTAACCCAACCATTTCTAAAAAAAAGGCAAAAGGGATACAGATATATAAAGTCAGGAATTTTTAATGAGCCGTTTATCACTCAATCCAAAGGCAGGTATAAAGGATATCCTTTACGAACTTATGTGGGCAATAATTACCACGGAGGTTACAGCGATCACTTTCCTGTTTATATATTAATAGAAAAACACAGCAATTAGATGGTTTAACCAAATAATATGACAACAAAATACAGGTTTTTAATTTACACAATATATCTGCTGGCAACAATATCATTGGTAGCACAGCAAACCATTATACCCCAGCGTGGAATAAAAAAAATAACTTCCAACAAATTATATAATAACATGAGTGTGCTTGCATCTCCCGAATTTGGAGGCCGCGCACCGGGCGAACCAGGTGGTGAAAAAGCAGCAACATATATTGAAAAACAATTTAAAAAATATGGACTTAAACCATATTACGGAAATACGTACAGGCAGGAATTTTTACTTTACAGGAAAAGTCGTGAAGCCGTTACCATGAAAAGTGATGAACACACCTTTAGCGGAAACAATCAGATATTTTATATGGGTAACAGATCGGTAAATACACCGGTGGAAAAAGAACTGGTATATATTGGAAATGCAAATGATACAATATTATCAGCTCTTGATTTAAAAAATAAACTGGTATTGGTAAACCTGGCATCATTAACCCGCTCTTATGCTCTTATTAATAAACTTGAGGCAAAAGGTGTTTGGGGGGTTATGGGCTTTTCAGACTATGACTCTACACAGTTTCGTAAAACCGTCAGCTTTAACTCCCGCATTCAAAAACTGGCCGGACTGGGTTATAAAAAACCTGTGGAGCCTGAAACGGGTATAAGACTTTACATTTTAAACAATAAAGTACTACAAACACTCACAGGACTAACTGCTGCAGAACTTTCAAAAAAAGAGATAAATAAAGATAATCTTTTGGTAAAAACAGTAAGTATTCTCTCTCCAATTGTGATTAATGAAATTCCAACCTGGAATATTGCAGCTGTTATTAAAGGATCCAATCCATCGGCAAAAGCTATTGCCGTAACTGCGCATTACGATCACATAGGGCAACAGGGAAGCGGCTTGTGTTTAGGCGCCGATGACAATGCAAGCGGAGTATCGGCAATTATGCAGGTTGCATCGGCATACAAGGGTTTGAAGAAAAAACCTGAACGCGACATTATTTTTATAGCGTTTGGTGCCGAAGAACTGGGGTTATTAGGCTCAAAACACTTCATGAAAGACTATAGCAAGGATGATTTTTTTGCAAATATTAATATAGATATGATTGGCCGACGTGACACCGCCACTAAGGATAATTATGTTTACATAATTGGCACCGATAAAAATCCATTTACACATAATTTGCACCAAAATGCAAACCGGCAAACAGTTAACTTAAACCTCGATTATGCTTACAACAAAACATCAGGTTATGGTAGTATGATTAATTTGAGCGATCATTATCACTTTTATAAGAAGAATATCCCTGTTATTGCATTCTTTAGTGGCCTTCATGACGATTACCACACCCCGGGGGATACAATAGAAAAAATAGATTTTCAGTTGATGACAAAGAGGGTTCAACTGGTTTTTGCAACTTTATATCTTCTGGTAAACAGTGAAAGTATTGAAAATTAGCAATTAAAACTATTACGTAATCTGTATAAAAATATCCAAACCTTCACCCTTAAAAAACAAACTTTCATTGGTTTAAACGCTTCGGGGATCGGGTTTTAAAGGTAAAACAGCCATTTTTTCAACTTCAAGGGAGGGGAAACCAAATTCTAAAACCACACGGCCAAGAATGAGATAAACCCCATGCCCTTTAAACGGATACTGTTTATTTACCTGCGGAAAATGTACAGTATCAAAAAACTCGCCGTCATTATCGATAAAGGTTGCGAAATGCATAATTTCGCGTTTAACAGTTCTTACATATTTAACGGTAACCAGCTCGCCAACCATTTTCACCTTTTTACCTGCGTAATTATTGAGTTCTCCCGATTTTATTTCGCCCCGGTAAGATGTTTGCAGTAAGTCAAAAAAAGAACATCCCACCGGAAATCCAAGCAATTCAATTTCATCGTAGGCATCTTCAACAGGCTTTTGAACCAACTGTGGCATTTGATAACGCACAGCACGGGCTTTAAATAGTTTTGGATTATTTACCTTAACACTATTTCGGGTAAGAAACAAATGAGCATCCCATAATAATTGAGGCTTACTTTTACCGGTAAAACGCAATGCACCCAGGCGAATAAGCAGCACAACCTGTTCACGGCCAATGCCGGTACGGGTTATAAAATCATCTAAACCGGTGAAACCGCCATTACGGTCACGTTCTTCAAGAATGAAATGTGCAAGTTTTTGCTCCAGATCGCGAACATGAACGAGCCCCAGGTAAATATCTTTGTTTTTTATAGATGTGTAATATTTACTTTTGTTTATACAGGGCACATGTATTATTCCGCCCCACCGCCGTGCTTCATTTACATAAACCCACGAGGCATAAAAACCTCCAAAGTTATTAATTACCGCAACCATAAATTCAAGCGGGTAATAGGCCTTAAGATAAAGACTCTGAAAACTCTCAACAGCATAAGACGCCGAGTGGGCCTTTGAAAATGAATACCCTGCAAAAGACTCTATTTGTCGCCAAACCTCCCTGCTAAGCGATTCGGGATAACCTTTTTCATTACAATTGCTGAAAAACCTTTCGATAATACGCTGAAACTCGGTGCGTGACCTGTATTTTCCGCTCATGGCTCGACGCAAAACATCGGCATCGGCCAAATCGAGACCGGCAAAATGATGACAAACCTTAATCACATCTTCCTGATACACCATAACGCCATAAGTTTCCTTTAACTGGGCCTCCATAACCGGGTGCAGATAACTGAAACCTTCCGGATTGTGAAACCTTCGTATATATTCACGCATCATACCCGAACGGGCTACACCCGGCCTTATTATAGAGCTGGCGGCCACAAGGGTAAGATAATCGTCGCAACTTAGTTTCTTGAGTAATCCCCGCATAGCGGGACTTTCGATGTAAAAACAACCGTTTGTTTCACCTTTCCTGAGTAATGCTTTAACACGTTCATCGTTTTTAAATAATTCAACCTGGTGAACATCTACTTTAATCCTTCTGTTTTCCAGTACAATTTCAGCACACTCCTTAATATGGCCAATACCTCGCTGTGAAAGAATATCAAGTTTTTCAAACCCAATATCTTCAGCCGAATACATATCAAACTGAGTTGTAGGCATTCCCTTGGGAGGTAATTCCAAAACAGTGAAATCGGTAACGGGAGCTTCAGAAACCAATATACCTCCGGCATGTATGGTACGCAGATTGGGAAAATCAGAAATAAACTTTGATATGGAAAATATCTTTTCTGCTATAACCTCTCCTTTTGGATCAAAAGCAGGGTGAGCCATACGCTCAATATCATCAACAGGCAATCCATAAACCTTGCCAAGCTCGCGAATGGTTGATCTATCCTGAAAAGTTGAAATGGCACCAAGCAAAGCCACATGAGCATTACCGTAGCGCTTAAATATATATTGCTGTACATCTTCCCTGTCGCGCCATGAATAGTCAATATCGAAATCGGGTGGTGATGTGCGCTTGGGATTAAGGAACCTTTCAAAATACAGGTCCAGTTCTATGGGGTCAACATCGGTAATTTTAAGACAGTAAGCAACCACGCTATTGGCTCCGCTACCGCGTCCCACATGATAAAAACCACGCGACATTGAATAGCGAACTATATCCCATGTAATTAAGAAATAAGCTGCAAAACCCAGCTTATTTATAATATCTAATTCCTTACCTACGCGCTCACGCGCTTCAAAATTGTTTTTACCGTAACGAAACACCATACCATCAATAGCCAGTTGCTCGAGCAATTTTTCATCATCGTATCTGCTTCCGGTATAGCTCTGTTTGTTTTTCACCTGATTAAAATCAAAAGAAAAAGAGCATGTTTTTAGCAAAATCTCAGTATTAGCCCAAATAACAGAATATCTGTCAAAGCCTGATCTCAGCCTGCCGGGCGGTACAGCCCAATCGTATTCCAATGCAGTATCGGCAGCATTAAGACGACTTAAAACCGTATTACTGTCTATGGCACGTAAATGACGATGCACTTCAAACCCCAAACGGTTGACAAATGTAACAGGATGCCACACCACCAATTTGCTTAATTGCCGGCTTAAAGGCGAGGTAACAAGCCTGTTTATCTGAAAATGGCGAATACCAACAAATTCGTTTTCGCGAAGTTTGGAGGGCAGCTTTGAACCAAATGGAAATATAATGTAAGCATCGTTAAAAACCGGAGGTAAATCAGGTAAAGATGTTTGAGACAGGCGGTGCAACGACAAAAAACGGTTAAGCTCACCAAAACCCTTAAAATTACGTGCAATGCCTGTATAAAGTAAACGCCCGTTTTCCCTGAACTCCATACCTACCAAAGGAGTGATGCCAGCCTTATCACATGCTTTAATAAAATCAAATACTCCCGAAGTACTATTAATATCGGTAAGTACTAAAACATCAACCTTAAGCAAAACGGCCTGCTGAACCAACTCCCCGGGCGATAAAACCCCGTAGCGCAAACTATGATATGTATGACAGTTTATGAACAATGTTTAATTAGTTATTAGTTATTAGGTGTTAGGTGTTAGGTGTTAGGTGTTAGCTAAGACCTAAGAGCTAAGAACTAATACATTAACTCATTCTACGTCCTCCTCCGTGTCCGGCAGCTCGTCCCAGGGCGTTTACCCCAAATCGCTTACGGATGCGGTCCATGGCCAAATAAAGGTTAACCTGTTCAGGAGTATCTTCAAAAAGATTTAACTGCTGACTACCAGACACCAAATGTGTAAACCTAACCCCAAGCAGTCTTATAAGCACACGTCGTTTATATAAACGCTGCAGCAAACCTTTGGCTTCTTGTATAAGAACATGATCAAACGATGTATATGGAATACGCTTTTGTATTGTATGTGTATCAAAATCGGCATACCGTATTTTCACATTTACGCACGATGTAAGTTTATTATTGGTTCGTAATTCAAAAGCCAGTTTTTCGGTTATACGCACAATCCACTCGTTTAAAAAGCGCATGTCGGTAGTATCGGTTTCAAATGTTTGTTCCGAGCCAATTGATTTACGTTCGTAATACCGTTCAACCGGCGACATATCAATACCATTGGCTTTTTTCCATATATCAATACCGTTTTTACCAAGTACACGCTCCATCATTTCAGGATGTACCCTGCTTAGTGTTTCTATTTTTTCGATGCCCATGGAACATAACAACCTGAAAGTTTGCGGACCCAGCATGGGTATCTTACGTATCGACAGCGGATTAAGAAATGTTTGGACCCGGGGAGCCTCAACATAAAGTTCACGTGATATTCCGGACTTGGCTTCGCCAGTGGCAATTTTTGAAACAGTTTTGTTTACCGACAATCCAAATGTAATGGGCAAGCCTGTTTCGCGAACTATGGTTTGACGAAGTTCATGACTAAATTTAAGGCAGCCAAAATAACGGTCCATCCCTGTCAGATCAATGTAGTGCTCATCAATAGATGCTTTTTCATACAAAGGAACTTTATCAGCAATAATATCAGTAACCATATTTGAGTAGCGGCTGTAAGCATCCATATCGCCACGTATATAAACAGCCTGGGGACATAATTGCCGGGCCATACGCATTGGCATAGCCGAGTGAACACCAAAACGGCGCGCCTCGTAGCTGCATCCTGCCACCACACCACGGTCAGACAATCCGCCGATAATAACCGGTTTACCAACCAGGGTGCTATTTTGCAATCGCTCAACCGAAACAAAAAAAGTATCCATATCCATGTGAACTACATGACGATTTTCGGGTTGAAATGAAGCTCTGTGATCCATTTTGATTATTATATAATCTTTATTCAGATTTCAATATAATCATTTATTGTAATATGAGCAATTTTAAAAAAAATTCTTAAAAACTAAAAAATCCCAACTTTTAGGGATTTGGGTATTTGTTTACATGATTTACTTTTGCGCAATCTAAAATCAATATAAATAATATTAAATGAAGAAATATTTGTTTTTGATAGTGGCAGGCTTAATAACAATGGAGATAATAGCCCAGGATACTGAAGCAGTGTATCAAAATTCGGCCGATAAACTGTTAAACAGTAACAGTAAACTATCGATAGGCGGTTATGCGCAAATTGATTATAACCAACCATTTGACTCAAACGTACGGCGTAACGGGGTTTTGGATGTTCACCGTTTGGTTATGCTGTTTGGTTACCAGTTTAGCAACCGAACCCAATTTATAACCGAAATTGAATATGAACATGCAATTGAACTTTATGTTGAACAGGCTTTTGTTCAACACCGCTTTTTACCATGGTTAAATTTCAGGGGAGGTTTGTTGTTAATACCAATGGGAATTATTAACGAATACCACGAACCCCCAACCTACCATGGCGTTGAACGTCCTTTTACAGATAACGTTATTGCGCCAACCACATGGCGTGAACTGGGGGCTGGATTTACAGGAACAATTCTGCCGGCATCATTAAAATACCAGATATATGTTGTAAATGGTTTCAGCAGCTATTCATCTGTAGGTTTGTTAAAAGGAAGCAATGGGTTAAGAAGCGGGCGCCAGAAGGGAGCAGAATCTTATATGAGTTCGCCAAACTTAGCGGCCAGAATTGAATATTATGGAGTTAATGGCTTAAACATAGGTTTATCGGGTTATTTTGGTGATACACAATCAAAAATCTACAACGGAATACGTAAAGATGATAACGCAGCCCTGGCAAGGGCAGATTCATCGGTGGTTGGTATCAGCATGATAGGGATTGATGCCCGTTATACCACAGGCGCATTACAGTTGAGGGGCCAATACTATTACACAACGTTAAAAAATTCAGATGCCTACAACATTTTCACATCTACTAACGGCACCCCAAACAACCTTGGAAGTGCTATGATGGGTTATTATATAGAAGGGGCTTATAATATCCTAAAACATTTCCCGTCAACATCATATGAATTAACACCTTTTATCAGGTTTGAAAAATACAACACGCATCACTCTGTTGCCGCAAACATAAATGCAAACAAAGATTTTGATAAAAAAGCCATTGTGGCAGGATTGGGATGGCAACTGGCCCAGGGAGCTGTACTAAAAGCCGATATAGAATGGGTTAAATCAAAGGCAGGCAATACTGCCAAAGCTTTTAATGCAGGCGTTGCAATTATGTTTTAATTTATTTGGTGGCAAATAATATTTGTCCGTTTTTCTTTAACAGTTTAGTTCAAAACAATGGATAAATCTCCTTTTGCCGGGTGGTTTATCCTTTGTTTATTTTAATTGTTTACAAAAAAAATATGAGGTACATTTTTTTACTCGTAACATTGCTTTTACCACATATTGGTACAAGCCAGCCTATCCCCGATTTTAGCCACCGTACTGTTATTAAGGAAATAAAAAAGGCGTTTGAAATTGAACAATATTCAGTTACAGAATTAAAAACAACAAAACCGGCCCCTAAAACATATATAAATAATTTTGCAACTGTTTTAGGACTAAATGGTACACCACATGGATCTGTTTATTTAAACAGGGTATATAGCTGCCGTGCTTCCACATGCTCAATACCTGACAAATCTGGCAGTGAATTTTTTGATTATATTATTGTTTTTAATCAAAACGGTGAAATAAAATCAGTAAGAGTTATAAACTATGCTGCTTCGCATGGTCAGCAAATAGCATCGCAGGGATGGCTGCGACAATTTAACGGATTTAAGGGTGATGGCGAAAACAAACAGGTTGGAAAAAACGTGGATGCCATATCAGGTGCAACGGTTTCAGCAAATGCAATAACTTCAGACATTAATGATGCAACCCGGATATTGAGAGAATTAACCGGAAAATAAACCGGGGCTTAATATCAACCTTTAATCTAAACTTATACCTTTGCAAAAAAAAACATCTTGAGTACCGCCCAAATAAAAACATACAGTAATAGTGAGGAGAAGCTAAATATTCGCAGCCATGGCTTAGGCTTTATACTAAGCATTTTTGCATTAATAGCCCTACTTATAAGCGCATTAAAACATGGCAGCATTTGGCATCTGGTTGCATACTCTATTTATGGGGTAAGCCAGGTTGCTGTTTTTTTAGCTTCTACATTATACCATAGTTCCAAAAAACCGGATTTAAGAAGGAAACTGAATATTTTCGACCATGCATCTATTTACCTTTCAATTGCAGGAACTTATACACCGTTTTCGCTTTTAACCTTAAACGGTGCATGGGGATGGTCAATTTTTGGAGTTGTTTGGGGGATTGCCATAGCCGGAATTATTATGAAACTTTTTTTTACCGGAAGGTTTAAACTGGTATCAACCATTAGCTATATTGCAATGGGGTGGATTGTTGTTATTGCAATAAAACCACTTGTGAACAACCTTCAATTTGGAGGATTAATGTGGCTTGCAGCCGGTGGCGTATTATATACAACCGGGGCAGTTTTATACCAGGTAAAAAAGGTTCATTACAATCATGCCATCTTCCACTTTTTTGTACTTGCCGCCTGGATGTGCCATTTTTTAACTATTTACCTATACACTATTTAACCCTGATTGGTAATTAGGAATGCAATGAACTAATTACCTAGCCGGGCTTAACCCTACCGAATAGTCGGTACAGGCTGCTTTAGAAAAACTTAATTTTAAGCATTTCTGATTACAAATTTTTAGTTTTTCTTTAGCGATTTGTCAAAATAGAAGGCATGTAATCAATAACCTAAGACTATTAATTTCTAATGACGGTCATTAGAAAAATGGCTAAAGACAAGTTTGGGTTAAAACCAGCTAAAAATCGGGCACTGCAGCAATGGCACGCTCTACAACGGTAGGGCTGATTCTTTTTTTTTTCATACTACCGTTATTTTTAGGTAAATAAATCACAGTATTATACGTTGATTATTTTAATTTTACCCGCTGCTATCCCGCTTGCGGGTTTTAGTTCAACTGAGTGAATAACATTAAGGGAAAAGAAATGAATAAAAAACAATGGTACGAAACATTATTTGAAAATTACGGTGAGAAATACGACAATGAACCCTTTGCACAGGGAACAACAGGCGAATGTGATTTTATTGAGAATGAAATTAATCACAATAAATCGTTGAAAATTATTGATATAGGATGTGGAACAGGCCGCCATTCCATTGAATTGGCAAAGAGAGGTTATACAATTACCGGAATTGATTTGTCCGAATCCCTACTGGCAAAAGCAAGAGAAAAGGCGAAACAAAACGGTGTGAAGATAGATTTCTTAAAACACGATGCCCGTAATCTACCCTTTGATAAACAATTTGATGTTGCAATAATGATATGCGAAGGAGGTTTTCCCTTAATGGAAACGGATGAAATGAATTTCGCGATTCTTAAAAATGTTTCTCAATCGTTAAAAGAGAAGGCAAAATTTATATTCACAACATTGAACGGGTTATTCCCTTTGTTTCACTCAATTAACGATTTCCACGCAGAGGGTGTTGTTGAGGGTAACGCAACCTACCACAGCACGAATTTCGATTTGTTGACATTCAGAGATTATAACATTACAAAAGTTGAGGATGACCTCGGGGTGGAAAAAGAGCTTGAATGTAACGAAAGATACTACGTACCAAGTGAGATAACCTGGCTATTGAAAACTCTTGGGTTCACAAAAATTGAAATTTTTGGGGCTACGCTTGGGGCTTTTTCCCGTGAGGATAGATTGAAAACAGAAGACTTTGAAATGTTAGTTATTGCAGAAAGGTAGAAAATGAAACACCCATGATAAAGACGTTGACCCACACACCGATAACTATCAAATGGGTGTTCCATAATTCCGTTTAAAAATAGTTTCGTTATCATGAAAACAATTGAAGAGAGCGTTTTAACCGCAATGGATTGTACAGACAAAGAGATTTTGCCTTACCTGCCATACATCCTACAAGACTTTTGGGGAATTGGCTCAGACCCCAATGTAATAATAAAACTTATTAGAAAACACTTGCCAAATATCAACAACCTAAAAGTCTTAGACTTGGGATGTGGGAAAGGCCTTGTTTCTATTAGTATTGCCAGGCAAATGAATTGTGAATGCCATGGAATTGATGCAATACCTGAATTCATTTCTTTTTCAATTTCAAAAGCAGATGAATTTTCAGTTAGCGGTTTGTGTAAATTTGAAGTTGGGGATATTCGGGAAAAGGTCAAAACCCTCGGGAAATATGATGTAATAATATTAGGTTCTATTGGTCAAGTGTTTGGCAATTACCTCAACACTCTTACAATTTTAAACAACAACTTGAAAAAGGGTGGAATAATAATAATTGACGATGGGTACATTGAAGACGAAAGTAGTTTTAAACATGAACATGTTTTTAGTAAAAGCGAGCTGAAAAGTCAGATTGCAGGTGCCGGTATGCAATTAGCCGATGAAGTTGTTTCAAATGAAAACGATACTGTTATAGTGAATTACGATAAAGAATACAAAAATTTATTAAAGCGATGTAAGGAATTGAGCGTTAAACACCCCGACAAAGCTGAAATCTTTATTAATTATAGCAACCAACAGAAAAAAGAATATGAAAATCTAAAAAACGTTATTACATGTTCAACAATGGTTGTAAAAAGGAAAGAATAAAAATGCAAAACAAAGTTCTGGAAGTAGAAACAATAAGCAAAAGTTTCTCAAACGTTAAAGCAATTAGCAATATCTCATTTTCGGTATAACAAGGGGATATTTTTACTTTTCTTGGCCCTAATGGAGCAGGTAAAACAACAACATTAAGAATTTTGCTTGACATTATTAAAGCGGATAATGATAAGATTGAGTGGAATCTGGAGGGGAGTTCCAACTATTTACCTCAAGCCGGCCAGATTGTATATCTTCCTGAGGAAAGAGGGCTTTATTTTAATATTCCCATTCTGAAATCATTGGTCTATCTTGCCTCAATCAGGGGTATGGATAAAACAGAAGCAAGAAAAAAAGTAACAGCAATCAGTATTAACAAAAAAAGGAGTGCGTATTTCAGTACCTGACTTACGAAAAGAAAAACAATTGTAATTGTACGGAGTATTGTTGAGTGATCCAAACTTGGTTTCAGGGTTTACAAACAAAGATTTACGAGGTAAAATTAATGGAGGTCCTAAACCTGCAAAAATAGCATAGGAATTAAGAAAATTCAGGGAACATGGAGCAATAAAAGAACTAAAACAAACAATAGCTATATTTGGTTTTAATACGCTTTATTTAACCCGGATTAGTCATTAACGTGAGTTCGATGTAATAATTTTGTAATAAAATTTAAAGCATAGAGTTTT
>JBBIVA010000078.1:0-17967 GCA_037439945.1 Marinilabiliaceae bacterium | reverse complement strand
GTAAATTATTTTTAAAATAATGTTTAATTGGGCCCGTGTGAGGAATTTTAGCCCATCGGTTTTAAATTGACAACATCGATCTTCATTACTTGATTAACCATGTGGCAAAGCCTGACAGACTTAGCTGAACTTCGATTCATCAGTTTTTCCCGAAAAGTAGGGACAAGTTGTATTTAATAATCATGCTCGTTACTTTTTTCCTTTTAAAGGATTAATGTATTATTACTGTAGCCTGTATTCAGCTAAACCGGGGCAGTTTATTCTCCCACGCCGAATTTAAAAACTGTTGTGTGTTTGAATGGATTTCCCGGTTTGGTTATGCAATTTGGAAAATCAGGTTTGTTAGGGGAGTCCGGAAAATATTGGGTTTCCAGACAAAAACCACCAAATTTCTCAAATTTTTTATCATTATTCGAATATGATCCATCCAAATGATACCCAATATAGAACTGCATCCCAGGCAATGTTGTAAAAACTTCAAGTGTTCTACCAGTTGTTGGTTCCTTTACAAATGCGGCCCTTGATAAAATCCCTTCATTACCGTTGTTTAGCACGTAATTATGATCATAGGCATCAGTTGGTAGTTGATTTAATCGTTCGCCAATTTTATGAAATTCCAAAAAATCAAATGGAGTGTTCTTTACACTCACAATTCTTCCCGTTGGAATATCATTTTCTTTTTCTGTATAATTATCTGCAAATAATTTTACATCATGTTTCAGAATATTTTCATTTAAGCCATTTAAATTAAAATAAGTATGGTTTGTAATATTTACCGGGGTTGCCTTATCACTTGAAGCCAGATATTCAGTTACCAATTCATTTTGATTGGTAAGGTGGTATGAAATGTTAACTGTTAAGTTTCCAGGATAACCTTCATCCATATGGTGACTTAACAAAGAAAGAATCAGTTTCTGGTTATCGCCGTCACCCTTAATTTCTGAACCCCAAATTTTAGAATGAAAACCTTTGGGGCCTCCGTGTAAATGGTTTTTTCCGTTGTTAACATTAAGAATATATTCATTCCCTTCAACCGTGAATTTCCCATTTGCAATTCTGTTGGCAAATCTACCTGCAGTAGTGCCTAAGTACGGACAATTTGCCAGGTAATTATCTGACAAGTAAACAGAAGGGTTATTAAAGCCCAAAGTAATTTCATCAATACTTCCGTTTTTGTCCCTTGTTTTAATACTTGTTATGGTTGCTCCGGCATTTGTTATTTTTACTGAGGTCCCGTCACTATTTTTAAGTTCGAACAGCTTAATTTCCTTACCCGGTTCAGTTATGAAAGTTGTTTGAGTTATAGCCATGGTTAAATTATTTTTTGTATAATATGAGGTAACAAAAATAGAAAATTAGTTTGATTTGATTATTGAACTATGTAATTCACTATTTAGATGATAAATGTTAAAATTTAATTTATATATTTAACCATGATTGATTCATTAATAATAAAAGGTAAATTTTTTGCATTATTTTTTCAAAAATAGACTCTTTAAAAATAATTCTTATTTAGATTATCTGGTTATTCATTTAATTGTTTGGTTACTAAATGGTAAGAAAAATAATCGGGTTTGAAAACTCAAAAACCCAAGCCAAATACAGACAAATTATTCATTCTGTTATTAATTCAATTAAAGAAGGTAAAATTAAACAGGGTGATAAACTCCCTTCAATAAATGAAATCTCCAATGAATTTCGAATTTCACGCGATACTGTTTTGCTGGCATTCAATGAACTTAAAGCACGGGGCATACTCAAGAGCGTTCCAGGAGTAGGCTATTACATTGAAAGTACCCGTGTTGATACCCATTTAAAAATAATGCTTTTATTTGACGAATTTAATGCATTTAAAGAGGATTTATATAATGCGTTTATTGAGAACCTTAATAAAACTGCTGAAGTAGACATTTTCTTTCACCATTTTAATCCTGATGTTTTTGATAGCATAATACGGGAAAGGCGTAATGGTTATACAACTTTTATAATTATGCCTGCAATGTTACGAAATGTTGTGGAAGTATTGAAGCTATTACCCCAGGACAAAATTTATCTGCTTGACCAGATGCCAAATCAATTGAAGGGATATTATCCGGGAGTATACCAATCTTTTGATGCCGATATATATAACGGTCTGCACCAGGGATTTGAGTTTTTAAGTAAATATAAGCATCTCGTACTTGTTTATCCGGAAGGGAAAGAACCAATAGGTTTTTTAACTGGTTTTGAGCGTTTCTGTAAAGATTTCTCATTTTGCTGCAATGTATACACCAGTCTTAAAGAACAAGATGTTAAGGAATCAACGGTTTATATACTTCTTAACGACAGAGACCTGGTACGTTTGGTGAAGAAATGCTTAAAAGAAAAACTTACAATTGGTGAACAGGTTGGAATTATATCGCTAAATGATACAGGGTTAAAGGAAATAGTTGCAGGGGGGATAACTACCATTTCAACTGATTTTCATGCTATGGGAAAAGTGCTGGCACAAATGGTAATGGATAATAAAAAGGATGAGATTAAAAACCCATCAAGATTAATAATTAGAAAATCATTGTAAAAATTGTGGTTATTTCTTTTGGTTCATCTGCATTATTGTTCTAACGCTGGTTTATTTTATGTAAGTTCCAATTCTCAGTTTAAAAAAATTAACTTCAACTACTAATTTTAATTTATCAATTTATTTATTCTTATCAGTAATAGTATTTTGTTCTTGTTTTTATATATTTGTCAAAAATACCCACCAGTACCTACCGGTTAAAAAATTTTAATATGAGCCTGAATAATTTGAAAAAGGAATTTATCTCCCTTTATGGAAATGTAAGTGATGCAATATTTTTTTCACCAGGAAGAGTTAATTTAATTGGCGAACATACCGATTATAACGGAGGTTACGTTTTCCCGTGTGCCTTAAGTTATGGAACCTACCTTTTGGTTAGAAAAAATAACGATAACCTGATCCGCTTCGCAAGTACTAATTTCCCCACCAGGTTTGACGTTCATCTTTCAAAAATATCGGTAAAGCAAGCAGGTGGTGCCTGGGTTAATTATCCCCTTGGGGTTATCGACCAGTTTTTAAAACTTAATTTATCCATTAATGGAATGGATTTACTGTATAGTGGTAATATTCCCAATGGTGCAGGTTTGTCTTCATCGGCTTCAATTGAATTGGTAACCTCGGTAATGATAAATAGTATGTTTGAGGGGAAATTGAAAATGATGGAAATGGTAAAATTATCACAAAGGGCCGAAAACAACTTTGTTGGGGTTAATTGCGGTATAATGGATCAGTTTGCTGTTGGTATGGGCAAGGCTAACCATGCACTGGCTCTCAAATGTGATACAATGGAATTTAATGAAGTCCCATTAAATCTTAAAGGGTATAAAATTGTTATTAGCAATACTAATAAAAGGAGAGGTTTGGCCGACTCAAAATACAACGAACGTCGTTCCGAATGTGAAAAGGCCTTAGAATTATTAAATACCGAAGGAAAATACAATACATTAAGCGATATTGATTTTTCAACTTTTGAAAAGATTAAAGGAAGAATAAGAAGTGAAGTACTATTGAGAAGGGCTAAGCATGTAATTACTGAAAACAAACGTGTTACTGATGCTTTAAATGCCCTTAACAGTAATGATTTAATGTTTTTTGGAAAACTTATGAATGAATCCCATCGATCATTAAAAGATGATTATGAAGTAACCGGTATTGAATTAGATACGTTAGTTGATGAAGCCTGGCAGGTGGATGGTGTAATAGGGTCCCGGATGACAGGAGCTGGTTTTGGAGGATGTACCGTAAGTATTGTTAAAAGCGAAGTTGTAGATGAATTTAAAACAGCAGTAGGTGAAGGGTACAATAGGCGTACCGGGTTAACAGCTGATTTCTATATTGCTGATATTGGTGATGGTGCCCGAAGGATTGAATAAAAAATATTTGAGCTGCATTATTTAAATATAGACTGATTTATTTCATATAGTAAATTATTTTGAGAATGATGTTTAGTGATTTATGCTGAATATTTTATTCTATTTTTAATTGCTGTTTTTCTTTTATAACATACCATTTCACTAAATTTGCCATGAAATCTAGGTTAAATTCCAAAATATCTATTCATGGTACTTTTTTTCAGGGGTGACTCCAATCAAATTATTGCAATTCACGCAAATAATGAATTGCCGAAAAATGATATTAATAAACTTAAATGGTTGTTCAACGGG
Source organism: Marinilabiliaceae bacterium (assembly GCA_037439945.1). Taxonomy (GTDB): domain Bacteria; phylum Bacteroidota; class Bacteroidia; order Bacteroidales; family Marinilabiliaceae; genus CALEUX01. Next base: position 13,743 of record JBBIVA010000078.1, on the reverse strand, counting down.
GCTGATATAATTGCCAAAACAGAAATTGATGGTTATTTTATTGGACCACGCAAAGAAATGATAACCCCATGGAGTACCAATGCTGTTGAAATAACCCAAAATATGGGTATTACTGGAATAATACGCATTGAGGAGTTTTTTATGGTCAATCAGGCAGAAGCTGAATTTGATCCTATGCTTCAGAATTTGTATTTAGGTTTGAATCAGTGTATATATACAATTGAAAAAACTCCGGAACCTGTTAATTACATTGATGATATTAATTCATATAACCTTAATGAAGGACTGGCGCTTAGCCAGGATGAAATTGATTATTTAAACAATCTAAGTAACAGGTTAAACCGAAAACTAACCGATAGTGAAGTTTTTGGATTTTCACAGGTTAATTCGGAACACTGTCGTCATAAAATATTCAATGGTACTTTTGTTATTGATGGCGAAACAAAGGAAAGCTCACTTTTTCAGTTAATAAAAAACACTTCAAAAGAAAATCCTAATTTTCTTGTTTCGGCCTATAAGGATAATGTTGCCTTTATACAAGGGCCTGAAGCTGTGCAGTTTGCTCCTGAAACACAGGATAAACCCGATTTTTTTAAAGAAACTAAAATCGAAACCGTTTTATCCTTAAAAGCTGAAACACATAATTTCCCAACAACGGTTGAACCTTTTAATGGAGCAGCAACAGGTACAGGCGGCGAAATAAGGGACAGGCTTGCCGGTGGAAAAGGATCTTTACCTTTTGCAGGTACGGCTGTTTATATGACAGCCTACCCGCGGACTGGAGGAATAAGGGCATGGGAAAAAAATATACCCGAACGTTCCTGGCTTTACCAAACTCCTGGGCAAATACTTATTAAAGCATCAAATGGTGCCAGCGATTTTGGGAATAAATTCGGACAACCATTAATATGTGGTTCTGTACTTACATTTGAACATTTTGAAAACCATAAAAAATTTGCCTTCGATAAAGTAATTATGCTTGCCGGTGGAATTGGTTATGCGAGAAAATCTGACAGCATAAAAGGGCAACCGTCAAAAGGAGATAAAGTTGTGGTTTTGGGTGGTGATAATTACCGCATTGGTATGGGTGGTGGTGCGGTATCCTCTGTTGCCACCGGGGAATTTAATAATGCTATTGAACTTAATGCAGTACAACGTTCAAACCCAGAAATGCAAAAAAGGGCAATGAATGCAATAAGGGCAATGGTTGAAAAAGACCGGAACCCAATTATCTCAGTTCACGACCACGGTGCCGGTGGGCATCTGAATTGTCTTTCCGAACTGGTTGAATCAACCGGTGGTACCATTTATCTTGATAAACTTCCGGTTGGGGACCCGACTCTTTCGTTCAGGGAAATTATTGGAAATGAGTCCCAGGAACGGATGGGTTTGGTTTTACATGAAAATGATATAGAAGATTTAAAGAGGGTGGCCGAACGTGAACGTGCACCTATGTATGTTGTGGGCGATGCCACCGGCAATATGAAACTTCAGTTTGTAGATTCAAATGGTACTGCTCCAATCAATTGGCAGCTAAGTGATATGTTCGGGAATCCCCCGAAAACAATAATGTCTGATGTTTCATTGCAAGAAAAGTATGATGAACTGTGTTATGATAAAGCTCTTTTAAATAGTTATATTGAAAATGTCCTTCAGCTCGAAGCCGTAGCATGCAAAGATTGGTTAACAAATAAAGTTGACCGCTCGGTTACAGGAAAGATTGCCAAACAACAATGTGCAGGTGAAATTCAATTGCCCCTGAATAACCTTGGAGTTACATCAGTTGACTTTAAAGGGGTTAAAGGAGTTGCTACATCCATAGGCCATGCACCAGCTGCAGCAATTATTAACCCCGGAAATGGTTCAAAACTTGCAGTGGCCGAAGCATTAACTAATATTGTATGGGCGCCGTTAACGCATGGATTAAAGGGAGTTAGTTTAAGTGCAAACTGGATGTGGCCTTGTAGGAATAAAGGTGAAGATGCAAGGCTTTATACTGCTGTTGAAACACTTAGCATATTTGTTACAGATTTGGGCATAAATGTACCTACCGGCAAAGACTCCCTTTCAATGACCCAGAAATATAAAAACGGCGAACAGGTTTTTTCACCCGGAACTGTTATTATTAGCACCATTGCCGAAGTTTCAAACATTAAAAAAACTGTAGAACCGGTTTTAGTAAAAGATGTAAATTCAAGCCTTGTACACATTGATTTATCATTCGATAGTTTCAAATTAGGGGGGAGCAGTTTTGCACAAACATTAAACCAACTTGGCAATGAAACACCTTCTGTAAACGATACAGACTACTTTGCAGATGGTTTTAATGCCATTCAGGAGTTAATAAAAAAAGGCTTTGTAATAGCAGGTCACGATATTTCAGCAGGGGGTATGGTTACAACCTTGCTTGAAATGTGTTTTGCAAATAGAGATTTCGGAATAAAAGCAGACTTAAGTTTAATTCAGGAAGATGATATTATAAAAATTCTGTTTAGTGAGAATCCGGGAGTAATTATCCAGGTTTCTGATTTAGCCCCTGTAACCAAAATTCTTGATAATTATGATTTAGGATATTCTGTTATTGGTTCACCTGTTAAATCGCGGACTTTATCAATTACCGGCAAGGGTGATGATATTGTTTTGGATATCGATCATTTACGTGATATATGGTATAAATCATCTTATTTGCTTGACCAGCGCCAAAGTGGGGAAAGCCTTGCCACCGAAAGGTTTACAAATTATAAAAAACAACCACTTTATTATAATTTTAAGGATGATTTTTCTGGATCACTGGTTTCCATGGGATTGGATAAAGTTACTGAAGCAGGTAAGCGTAAAGCAAAAGCCGCAATTATTCGGGAAAAAGGGGTTAATGGAGACAGGGAAATGGCATATACCCTATATTTGGCGGGGTTTGATGTTAAGGATGTACACATGACCGACCTCGTTTCAGGAAGAGAAACACTTGATGAGGTTAATTTTATCGTTTTTGTTGGTGGATTTAGTAATTCTGATGTATTGGGCTCTGCAAAAGGGTGGGCTGGTGCATTTTTATTTAATGAGCAGGCACGCAAAGCCCTCGATAAATTTTTTAGCCGGCCCGATACTCTCAGTCTTGGTATCTGTAACGGTTGTCAGGTGGCAATCGAACTTGATCTGATTTATCCTGAGCATGACAAAAAAACCAAAATGATGCACAATCAGTCGCATAAGTTTGAATCAGGTTTTGTTAATATCGAAATCCCTGCCAATAATTCAATAATGCTTAAATCATTGTCAGGATGCCGTTTGGGAGTTTGGATCGCTCATGGGGAAGGAAAATTCAGTTTTCCTCTGAACCCTGAAAAATACAATATTACAGGGTTTTATGGATATTCCCAATACCCTGCAAATCCAAATGGGAGCGATTTAAATGCTGCAGCAGTTTGTTCACATGATGGAAGGCATCTGGCTATGATGCCTCATCCCGAAAGGGCAATTTTTCCATGGCAATGGGCACATTACCCATCAAACAGGGGAAACGACGAAATTACACCCTGGATTGAAGCTTTTATTAACGCAAGGAAATGGATTGAAGAGAATAAAAGTATATAATATGAAGCACATGTAAACACCTTATTAAATAATCGCAAATAAGGGTGTTCCATCTTTATTTAAATATTAGTTTTCTTTACTATCTGATAAAAAGTTGTTTTGTCCCTAACGAAACAAAAGTTCAATTCTCAATTAAGTGTTTTAACCATCTTTAGTCCCTAACGGTACTGTGCCGTAAGGTACAGAATATCGGTAAAGATGAATCGACCCCAATTTTTAGTAGTGTCCTGTAGGGACACCCCAATTAGTTGGCATTCATTTTAGCATCTTATCGAAAAATTTATCGGACAGTAGTGATTAGTTTTAATTATAATGAAACTCCTCCAATATATTGATGTTGGAGGAGTTTTTAAACCCAAATTTGTCCTTAGCCATTTTTTCTAATGACCGTCATTAGAAATTAATAGTCTTAAGTTATTGATTACATGCCTTCTATTTTGACAAATCGCTAAAGAAAAACTAAAAATTTGTAATCAGAAATGCTTACAAATTAAGTTTTTCTAAAGCAGCCTGTACCGACTATTCGGTAGGGTTAATCCCGGCTAAGTCATTAGTTCATTGCCATGCTAATAACTAATCCGGGTTAAATTTAACTCCAGCTTAATATAACTTTTCCGCAATTGCCATCTTCCATAATTTCAAAACCTTTTTGGAAATCATCAATTGGCATTCTGTGAGTAATTATTGGTGAAATATCAAGCCCCGACATTAGCATTTGTTCCATATGATACCAGGTTTCGAACATTTCACGGCCATAAATACCTTTAAGGGTTAAACCTTTAAAAATTACCTTATTCCAATCAACAGTTGTATTTGATGGCAAAATTCCAAGCAATGATATTTTACCTGAATTATACATGTTTTCAAGCATTTGATTAAATGCAGCAGGTGAACCTGAACATTCCAAACCAATATCAAAACCAATCATCCCTAATTCATTTACAACATCATTAAGGTTTTGCTTTAAAGGATTTACAACTCTTGTTGCCCCCATTTTACTGGCAAGTTTGGCCCTGAATTCATTTGTTTCGGTTGCAACAACAAAGCGGGCACCTGCAAATTTTGCAACAGCTACACACATGCTGCCAATAAGACCAGAACCAGTTACCAGAACATCTTCACCAATGAGTGGGAAACTAAGGGCTGTGTGAGTAGCATTACCAAAGGGATCCATTATCGAAACAATCTCATCGGGAATTTTTGAGCTAACCTTCATAACATTACTGGATGGAACAACCAGATATTCTGCAAAGGCCCCATCAATGTTTACACCAATACCTACAGTTTTTTCACAAATATGCTGCCGTCCCCTGCGGCAATTCCTGCAATGACCACATGCAATATGTCCCTCACCTGTAACCCTGTCGCCCTCTTTTACGCTTTTAACCTCTGACCCAACAGCTGCAACATGCCCAACATATTCATGACCTATTATCATTGGCGTTTTTATTGTTTTTTGAGCCCAGTCATCCCATTTGTAAATATGTAAATCGGTACCACAAATAGACGTTTTGGAAACTTTTATCAATACATCATTATGACCAGGTTTCGGAATAGCAACTTCCTGCATCCAAATACCTTTTTCGGGTTTAGCTTTTATAAGAGCTCTCATTTTTGCCATAACAATAAAATATAGTTGGTTTTGAAATTATGAATAGAATGTAAAAATGCAAAAGCTTTTTTGTAATTGAGGTTGATAAAAATCATAAAGATTGTTTTATTTAGGCAATTTTTACCTTTTATTAAAAAAAGTAAACTTAAAACCGTTTTAAGCTGTTTTTAACCATACTAAAACAATTAAATACCGATATCCTTTTAATATATGGTTTTTTTGGCATTAATAATACACAAGTGACAGTATTAAGGTTAAAAGTATTTTAAAGGTTTACTAATCATAACAAAATAAATATCGCAAAGTTTATTTAAGGTTAATAGCAGACTACCCCTTTTTATTAATTATTTAAATGAATATCAAAAGTTTATTTAATTGTTAGCACTCCACCCACCAGCATACCATACAAAACTGAACTCCACGGACTGCTAGTTATTGAACATGAACCACTATTACAACCAATAAAATAGTAATAAGCATATCCGAGTATTGCACCTGCAGCCAATCCGATTACAGTTATAACAATTCGTTTCTTTTTGTTTTCTTTTTCTTTATCCATAGTAATTTATTAGTTATTTTATTAAACTCCAAAAGTATATACAAATGTATATATATGTAATAGTAAATAATAACAAAAATTTTAGAATGATGTTTAAAAAAAATAAAATATTAAATTGGCATTTTTAATATTGGTTTATTGAATTTATTTGTTTATTTATCAAATAGCCTTGATTAAATTGCATGACCAATTCTGGGTTTTTTTACTGAATAAAATGGTTTAACAAAACCTGCAATAATGTATTGCTAAAAATGATAGTAGCGTTTTTTGTGAGGCTTAAAAAAGAAAAAGTTTGTTGAAACCAAATATGGATAAAAAATGCAGTTTCCGCTTTACTACAATGAAATTGCCTGAAATATAGAGTTAAACGCTCAATAAATGCATTGGGATATTTAGCCGTAAACTAAATTATTTACAAATTAAAACGAAATTAATTGGGTTAAACCATAAATAAACAATTGAAACTGTAAAAAAATTAAATTAAAATTAATCATAAAAAATGGAGCAGATTAGTTATGCAATTGTGAAAGTTTGTTCAGTATTACTAATCAGGATAATAGGTCTAATCGTGAAAAAAAATTTAGCACATGAAATAGCCATAAGCAATAAATTGCATTCAAACCGCAATGATTATTTATGGTGTATTGCATCCCAATAAATCGGGACAAGTTGTGACAATTTAAAATCAAATTATAAACACATGAAAATAAGGTTTATATTATTTTCCATATTAATTTCTGTAATTGTTAACGATACCAGTTCGCAGGCAGTAAACCGCGATTTTGTTAGCTATTGGGAAGGATTTATTAATATGGATGATAATGAGAAAAACTACAGGTTTCCCGATTTCATAAAACTGGCAAACGAGACTTTAATAAAATTTGAACCTGCAAAAGCATTTGAAATGTTGCCTGCTAACTGGAATTATGCTTACTCCCCCGACTCCCTTTATGTAGTTTTTTCGGCAGTAATGGTTTACAAGAATCAGGAAAACAGGTTGATAAATGTAGTTATTGATAAAACACAAGATGCAAAAGCAATATATTTTGTAAAGAATTTAGGAACTGGTTTAATAAGTGTTAATAAACCTGTTGTGGATGTAAAAAGAAAAGGTAACCGTTACAACCTTTATATTGGTTTAGGTACTAAACAAGTATTATTCATTGAGGATCTTGAACTTAAAATATTGTTTTCAAATCTTGCAACGTCGCGAAATGATGCTGATAAAGTGGAGCTAAGCCGTTCTATTTGGTTAAGACTTCAGCAATTATTGGCGTCAAATAATGATTTTACCGGAAAATTTGAAAATTTTGAAGAATTATCTACCATTATTTCAAAAGATGAACGTGTAAAAATCTGTACATGGAATGTTGAATTTAACGATGGTGATAATCAGTTTTTTGGTGGAATAGCCGTAAAAACACAATCGGGAATTCGAACTTATGAACTTGTTGATAATTATAAAAATATCCGCTCACCTGAAAATGCAACACTTTCTACATCAAAATGGTATGGTTGTATATATTATGATATAGTTGAGACAAAATATAAAGGGGATATTTATTACACTTTAATAGGATATAACGGTAATGATGCGTTCTCTCAAATAAAAATTGTTGATGTGCTTGTATTGGCAGGAGGTAATAATCCAAATCCAAAATTTGGACATAACCTGTTTTATGAAGATAATCGCAGCAAACGAAGGTTAATTTTTGAGTATAGCAACAGTGCTACCATGATGCTGAAATATAATGAAGACAAGAAAATGATCATTATGGATAACCTTGCACCTGTAAATGATAATTTTAAAGGTGATTTCAGAAATTATGGACCTGATTTTTCATATAACGGATTAAAATTTGAAAAGGGTAAATGGATTTTACAAACCGATATTGATTTAAGAAATACTGATTTAAGAAATACTGATTTAAGAAAGAGATAGTATGCACTGTTTTTTTTTATTTAAAATTATTTTGCGAAATTCCCCTAAATAAAAACTATTAGTAAAAGGGTAGTAAATAATAGTTGTTATTGGTAAATGTATTAATTAGTAATTATATACATTAATATATTTCCATTAACTGTTCACTGAAAATTGTAACCAAACGATTCATAAATGAAAGACGTGATAATTATAGGGGCCGGAAATGTAGGAACACATCTTGCTCTTGCTTTAAAAAATGCCGGGTATTTTATTAAACAGGTATTTAGCAGGGATATGGCAAATGCAAAGTGCCTGGCCGATTTGGTTAATGCCGAGGCTATTTCTGAAATCGAAATGATCCATACAAAGGCAGCATATTACATTATTGCAGTTTCAGATGCCAAAATCACACTTATTGCCGATGATTTACCCGATGTTAAAGGTATTGTTGTACACACCGCAGGCAGTATTCCCTTATCGGTATTAGAAAAATTTTCATCACATGGTGTATTGTACCCTTTTCAAACATTAACCAAGGACCGAAGTATTGAGTTTACAAAGGTTCCAATACTCATTGAAGGAAATAATAAGGTAGTCTGCAATGAATTAAATAATCTTGCTTCATCAATAACCGGCGAAGTTCACCCAGTAGATAGTGAAAAGCGTGCATTATTGCATATTGCTGCTGTTTTTAGTTCAAATTTTGCCAATCATATGTATTCAATTTCACAGCAAATACTTGAGAAATCAGGATTGGACTTTAATATATTAAAACCACTTATAACTGAAACTGCTCAAAAAGCAATATCAATGAACCCAATTGATGCGCAAACCGGACCGGCAAAAAGAAAAGACTTTGAGATAATTGGGAAGCATCTTGAAGATTTACATGATTCCAAACTAATAAAAGAAATATATAGCACTGTTTCAAAAAGCATTGTGAATACTTATTATCCGGGATCACCATTCTTCATTTAATGTTAAATATTAAACTGGTTTTATATTAAAAATTAAGTAATTTCGCGTCAAAGCAAATGTTTATGAGCAATTTTAAGGAAGATTTAATGAAAGTTAAGGCATTTGCCTTTGATATTGATGGAGTTCTTAGTATCGATACAATTCCAATGCACCCATCAGGTGAACCAATGCGAACGGCTAATATTAAAGATGGATTTGCCTTACAAAAAGCTGTAAAACTCGGCTATCCGGTGGCAATAATTACCGGTGCAAATACACAGTCTGTACAAAAACGTTATCAAATGCTTGGGGTTCAGGATATTTATATGGGTTCAACTAATAAAATGGTTGATCTGAACCATTGGATTGCCAAAAATGATATTAATCCCGATAATATTTTGTATATGGGAGATGACATGCCCGACTTTGATGTTATGAAAAGGGTAGGGGTGCCTACATGCCCTTCTGATGCAGTTGAGGAGATAAAAGGGTTGTGTAAATACATAAGCCATAAACGTGGGGGTGAAGGATGTGGACGCGATGTTATTGAACAGGTACTCAGAGCGCATGGTAAATGGGGTAGCGACAATACCTGGTAAACCGGTTTATTAAATCAGTTAAAAATTAATATTTAATAATATGGCATTTTTGCGGTTAATAAGATTTAAAAATCTGGTTGTGATTGCCTTGCTCCAATATCTTTTAAGATATGGATTATTATTACCGTTGCTTAGTTATTATGATATTAATCCGGCATTATCTGATCTCAGGTTTTTGGTATTGGTAATTACAACTGTACTCTTGGCCGCATCAGGATATGTCATAAATGATTATTTTGATGTTAAATCTGACCGCATTAACAGACCTGAAAAAGTGGTTGTGGGGCAGGTTTATCCCAGGCGCAAAGTTCTATTGTTACACGTACTTTTTACATTTATTGGTGTATTTGCAGGTTTTTTTCTGGCTTACATATATCGCAAGGAGAGTTACGCTCTAATGTTTCTTTTTATTCCGGGCCTATTGTGGTACTATTCAACAACTCTAAAAAAGCAGGTGTTAATTGGGAATTTAGCAATTTCCTTGCTAACCGCACTTGTACCATACTTTGTTGTATCTCTCGAATTTGCTGCTTTGGAAAAGTTATATGGTCAAAATATTCTTGAAACCGAGGCATGCTCTATGGCCTGGTTTTGGACCACCGGTTTTGCCTTTTTTGCATTTATAAGCAACCTGGGAAGGGAATTAATTAAGGATTTGGAAGATGTTAAAGGCGATAAAGAAGCTGGATGCCATACTCTTCCTTTGGAACTAGGTATGGATTATACCCGTACAGTAGTTATGTTGTTATCATTGGCTTCGGTAGTGGCATTATGGATAGTTTATATAGTAGTTCCGCAACTGCTAAATAGCCAAATAACACTAATTTACTTCAGCTTTTTTCTAACATTACCTTATTTAGCCCTGATATGGTTAATTTATAAAGCCAGAGAACCCCACCAATACAGAAGGGCATCGCATTTAAGTAAATTAATTATGCTTTTAGGAATTCTGTATATTTTGATAGCAAGAAGTTTCTTTGTGTAATTGTACCTCCACACTAATTAAAAATCAGTCAAGTATTTAAAATGTTTGAAAATATAAAGAAATACAGGATTGTTTTGGCATCACAATCCCCCCGAAGACAGGAATTATTTTTCATGACAGGAATTCCCTTTTCGGTTGAGTCAGGGAACAGCGGGCCAGAAAACTACCCCGAAAATCTGCCTGTTACGGATATTGCATTATATTTGGCCCGCCAAAAGCAAAAAGCATGGCATAAATACTGGGGGCTTCAAGGCCAGATTGTTATTACTGCCGATACAATTGTTGCATTGGGCGAAACTGTTCTTGGTAAGCCGGCTGACCGTGATGATGCCTGTCAAATGTTATGGTTGTTATCTGGTAATATACATCAGGTTATAACGGGTGTTGTTTTGAAAAGTTTTGATAAAGAAGTAACCTTTTCTGCTGTTACTCATGTTTCGTTTAAAGTATTATCGGCAGAGCAGATAGAGTATTACGTTGACAAATACAAACCTTTTGATAAGGCCGGAGCTTATGGGATTCAGGAATGGATAGGCCTTACTGGCGTTGACCGGATTGATGGGTCTTATTTTAATGTAGTAGGTTTACCTGTTGATACCTTATTTGATGAACTTAGAAAGTTTTAGTAAACACAATAAATTGATATATAGGGTAATTATTTTATTTCATTTATTTGTTAGTATTATGCTGTCAATGTGTTTTAATGCTTAAAAAGGCAAATAAGAATTGTTGATTCAATGTCGTTTAGTTAAGCTCTTTTACTTCTAAATCCCCTAAAGGGGACTTTACAAGATGCCCTGGAAATTCCCCCTTCAGGGGGTTGGGGGGTAAAATGAGCAGCAATGAATTTTCTTAACTAAACGACATTGAATATTGATTACTCAATTATTATTAACCGAAAATAAACAGGCAATGTTCAGGAAAATTAAAATTCTTCTCCTTATCACAATTATATCCCATGGTTTGACCGCACGAGACGGAATGTGGATACCGGTGCTGTTGGAAAAATATAATATTGGCGAAATGCAGTCCCTTGGGTTTAAATTATCAGCACAAGATGTTTACAGCATTAACAAAGCCAGCATGAAAGATGCAGTTTTAATGTTCGGTTCGGGGTGTACTGGTGAGTTAATATCAGGTAAAGGTTTATTGGTTACAAATCATCATTGCGGATATTCGGTTATACAAAGCCATAGCAGTATTAACAATGATTATCTTACAAATGGGTTTTGGGCCATGTCATCAGCTGATGAATTAGTAAATCCAACATTAAAGGTCACTTTTTTAAAGCGAATGGAGGATGTTACATTACAAGTTCTAGCCGGCGTTAATCCAAATATGTCAGTTGCCGAAAGGAAAACAGTTATTAATAAAAATATAAAACACACAGTTGAGAAAGCCGTTCAGGGAACCCACTATTCAGCCTCTGTTGAACCATTCTATTATGGCAATCAATATTTCTTATTTGTTAATGAAGTTTTTAATGATGTACGTTTGGTTGGGGCACCACCCTCGGCAATTGGGAAATTTGGAGGTGATACTGATAATTGGATGTGGCCACGGCATACAGGTGACTTTTCACTTTTCAGGATTTATGCGGGTAAAGATAATAAACCAGCTCCCTATTCCCCCGATAATGTGCCCTATAAATCGCCGGTACACTTTCCTGTTTCATTAAAAGGTGTTCAGGAAGGCGATTTTACGATGGTTTTTGGATATCCTGGCAGTACAAATCAATATGTTGTTTCACATCATATTAAAATGCTTTTAAATTCAGTTTATCCTGGATTGGTTGAATTACGTACAGCAAAGCTCAATGCCATGAACGCTTTTATGGAATCTGACCCTGCAGTAAGGATTAAATATGCATCAAAAAATGCATCTTTGGCCAATTCATGGAAAAGATGGAAAGGAGAAATAAATGGTTTAAATAAATTAAATGTTCTAAAATTAAAGCAACAATATGAACAAGAGTTTCTTGAATGGATCAACGAATCCGAAGAGAGAAAAAATCAAATGGGAAATTTGTTGGCTGATTTTGAAAACTATTATACCGAGTATGCAATTTATCGCAAGGTAAGGGATTATTTACTTGAGTTTATTGGCAGGGCAGGAGTCGAATCTGCACGGTTAGCAGGCTCATTTGAAAAATTGGCCGTTATGTATAATAGTGAAAAATTAAATGAAGAAGATATAACTAAGGAAAAGGCAAGGTTAAAAAATGAAATTAAACTAATGTTTAAGGATTACCATAAACCTATTGATATGGAAATAGCTAAGGTTTCGTTGGAACATTTTAAACGTAATGTACCCGGTGGTTTTTTACCAACTGTTTATTCCCATATTGATACTAAGTTCAATGGAGAAATAAACCGGTTTGTTACCCATTATTTTAATAAAAGCGCATTTACAAATGAAAATTCTGCAAATTCTTTTTTAAATGATACTTCTGCAAGGGCAATGGAGAAGTTAGAAAACGACCCGGCTTATATCCTGTTTAATTCATTTAGAAATATTTATTATGAAGAAATCAACCCTCGTTTTCAGGTATTACAGAATAAAATTGACAGCTTAAATTTAATTTATATGGCTGGCCGGATGCAATTTGAACCTCAAAAAGTTTTTTATCCTGATGCAAATTCAACTTTAAGGGTTTCATATGGACAGGTACAAGGTTATGAAGCGACTGACGGTATTTATTTTAAATATTTTTCAACTTTGGAAGGAATTATTGAAAAAGACAATCCGGATATTTATGATTACAGGGTTCCGGAAAAATTAAAGGAGTTACATAAAGCAAAAGATTATGGGAGGTATGGGGTTAATGGTACTGTGCCTGTTTGTTTTATAGCAAATAACCATACCACCGGTGGTAATTCGGGAAGCCCTGTTATTAATGGTCGCGGGGAATTGATTGGTATTAATTTCGACAGGGCTTGGGAAGGTGTTATGAGCGACTTAATGTTTAATCCTGAGCAAAGCAGAAATATATCCTTGGATATAAGGTATGTACTTTTTATAATTGACAAATTTGCCGGAGCAGGTTACCTTTTAGATGAAATGACATTAGTAAATTGACTATAATTTAGGGTACTTTTAAACAATAAGTTTTTACAGTAATAAACATTTTGAAATTGGTTTCACATATCATTTAAATAAAAATTCCGGTAAAGTGTTAATATGATTTTCACCATAACGCTTTACCGCTTCTTTTGTTATTTTAATTACCAGCAGTTTGCCTGGGGGTTGTTATTAAGCTAAACCAGGAAAAAAGCAAAATGCTTCAACGGGTTTGTTTCCAGTTGTTTGGCAGATATTCAGAATTTTCCGTTTCGGTAACAATATATTTCATTTTAATAAGAACTTCTTTTAAATGTTTTTTAGTTGTTTTATCCGAACGAAATTTTACAGCTACCACCTGTTTTTCAAGGTTTATATATAAATCTTTTACTCCTGTTTCAAAACTTATTTTCCTGGTGATATTGTCCACACAGTTTTGACAATCCATATTTA
>JBBIVA010000077.1:0-17992 GCA_037439945.1 Marinilabiliaceae bacterium | reverse complement strand
CTAAAGCAGCCTGTACCGACTATTGGGTAGGGTTAATCCCGGCTAAGTCATTAGTTCATTGCCTTTCTAATGACTAATCCGGGATTAAACTTTTGCCACCTAAATTATTGTTGCCAAACATTTTTATGTATAATAAATTTTGCAAAAAGTTTATTGTTTTCAAAAAATAATTAATTTAACCCAAATTTGTTTTATTATACTTATTGTAAGTATCTATTTAAACTAACAATCACAATTCTCCTTATTTCAAAACAGGATTTTAACAATAAATATCTTTAGTTTATAATTGTTTTTTCATCCGTAAATAATTTTTTGATTAAGGCCGGATATATTGTCCCTTTTTTAAGGGGGAACTTGCATGATGAATTTTGGCTGCGCCGATTTTCAATTCATCCGTGTTTCCCGAAAAGTTGTGGCAAGTTGAATTTCACGAACCATACCCTTTAAATAATGGCGAAATTTCAACAAACAAATATTTTCTGGCAATAAGAAAATATTTATTTGTAATTTAATGGTCTAAAAAAATATCTTAACCATGCGTAATTTTAATTTATTAATTTGTTTCCTGATTTGTGCAGGCTGCTATAGTTTATCAGCACAAACACCAGCCAGGGTTTTACAAAAGGCTAAAGCCGAAATTGCAAAGGAAGAATACGCAGTTGCCGTACAAACGCTACTTCCATTAATTGGGGAAGAAAACAGAAATAGTGAAGCTGTTCGTTTAGCAGGATACAGCTATTTAAATATTCCGGGTGAATATGAAAATGCCCTGCATTATCTTGAGTTGGCATCACGTTTTTACCCACTCGAAAAAAAACCATCAAGATATGCTATAGAATCACACTTTTATCTGGCAATGGCATTACATCAGAATTATAAATTTGCCGATGCAGTTTCAATCTATGAGAAACTACTTACTACTACAAAACAAAAGAGATTAATTGAATCCTTTAACAGGGAATTGAATTACAGCAAAAACGCTTTACAATTAACCAAAAAACCACTGAATTTTCAGGTTTACTCATTAGGACGGGCCATAAATACACACTACGAAGAACACAGCCCCATAGTGGCGCTTGATGAATCAACGATTTATTTCACATCAAACCGCCCCGAACCAGGGATGGAAAGATCAGGCGGTGGGTATTTTGAGAGTATTTACGTTTCTTACTGGCGCGATGGAGGATGGACAAGAGCTGAAAGGCTTGAGATCCCGGGGTTGCATTTTGGCAACAGGGCAACAGTAAGTTTAAGCGGTGATGGCCAATCAATGATAATCTATCAAAATGACGGCTTGGCGGGCAGTTTATTTCTAACCAGGTATGGTTTCAGAGGTTGGTCTGAACCTACACCGCTTCCTGGGCCTATCAACTCTAATTACAACGAATCTCATGCCAGTCTTGCTTCTGATGGCAACTCAATATGGTTTTCGAGCGACCGCCCGGGAGGGTACGGTGGTAAAGACATATATGTATCATATCTTCTACCCGATGGTTTTTTTGGCGAACCCCTGAATGCCGGCCCAAATATCAACACCCCGCTCGATGAGGAGAGCCCGTTTATTCATCCCGACGGTAACACACTCTATTTTTCATCCGAGGGGCACAATTCAATGGGAGGATATGATATTTTTGAAAGTGTAAGGGATAAAAAAGGAAACTGGACAAAGGCAGAAAACATTGGGTACCCTATAAACACTACGAATGACGATATTTTTTATCTTCCAACCCCAGATGGACAAAGGGTTTACTATTCGTCGAGGCAAAAAGGTGGTGAAGGTGCAAATGATATTTATTTAATAGCTTTCCCTGAAGACGATGCCCGATCGCTTTCTGTGGTAGCAAGCCATGTAATAAATCAGGATAAAACACCTCAACCCGATGCAGTTATCAGGATTTTCGATATAGAAACTGCACAGTTACAGGGAGTATTCAGGCCAAATTCTTTAACAGGGAAATTTGTTGCCATACTGACATCTGGAAAAAACTACCGGCTTGAGCTTGAAACCCCGGGATATAAAAAGATTGAACACCAGTTTTTTGTTCCATTACGTGATGTTTTCGGAACCCGCCAAAGAGCATTTTATGTTCCATCATTTTTACTCGAGAAAGCAGATTAATTAATGCCTTTGTTAATGATAAAAGGGGACAACGTTCAATTAAGGGCAGTTGAAAAAAGGGATGTTGATCTGCTTTACCAATGGGAAAACGATATGGCCCTTTGGCAGGTTAGCAACACAATTGTTCCTTTCAGCCGGTATCAAATTGAAAAATATATTAAATCTGCATCACTTGATATTTACCAGACAAAACAATTACGGCTTATTATTGAAACATCCCATGCCAATAGTTTACCATTAACAATTGGCCTTATTGATATGTTTGATTTTGACCCATTTCATAACAGGGCAGGTTTGGGAATTGTAATAAATGAGAAATTCAGAGGAAAAGGTTTTGCCAGCGAAGCACTGCAACTTTTCATAAACTACGCCTTTACAACAATTGGGGTGCATAACCTTTATTGTAATATTGCCCAAAGCAATGAAATAAGCCTAAAACTATTTAAATCGATGGGCTTTAATTTGGTGGGCATTAAAAAAGAGTGGCTTAAAACAAATAACGGGTACGAAGATGAAATTCTTCTCCAGATTATACGTTAATTGATTATTTTAGTAATTCAAAAAGGGGCAACTCAGTACTTAGTTCATGCCCGCCACCTTTAACACCCAGTTTAATACAATAACTAACCAAACCGTTGGTTACCACAATATAATTTACTCCCAATGCTGAATTATACCTTGCAGCCTGAGTTACAACATCCTGGCCCAATATAATACCGGGAGCTTTACACTCAACTATTAATACAGGAATACGATTTCGGTTGTATAAAACAATATCAGCCCTCTGTTTTAAATTATTTACTTTAACTACTGTTTCAACCGCAATTAACCCCTTAGGGTATTTTAAATATTCAACCATAAGGTTTAAGAAATGCTGCCTAACCCACTCTTCGGGGGTTAAAACAACATATTTCATCCGTATATTATCGAAAATGCTTTTTTTACCATTTTCTTCTTTTATTTTTGCGTTAAATGAGGGAAGGTTGAGAATCTGCATATATTAAATTTTCTGCAATTTAAATGAAAATCATTAAAATCAACTATCTTAGCCCTTCTTCAAATAATTAACCTGATAATGGTATTAAAATATTACCAACAAAATAAAAGCTTTTTTAAACCAAAATAATGTTTTGCAAATATCCAATGAATAAAACCAGTGAGAATTAATCACGAAAATATTTTCCGGATTCTTACCGTAAACGGTTTGATTAATGGTACCGGAATAAAAAAACAGATGAACCGGATCTTTAATATTCCGGATTGCAGGTTCAGTAAAGTAGAAAGTTACCCCATTAGCAGGGGTCATTATTATTAAAAATTTACGGATGAAAACAAAGCAGGAAATAGTTGAAAATTGGCTTCCCAGGTATACAGGAAGGCCACTCGAACAATTTACAGATTATATTCTACTTACAAATTTCCACCATTATGTTGAACTATTTTCAAAATGGTATAATTCGCCAATTTTAGGTGAAGGCAATAATATGCCAAATTGCAGTGCAAATGGCATTACAATAATAAGCTTTGGAATGGGAAGTCCAAATGCTGCTACAATTATGGATCTTTTAAGTGCAATTACGCCAAAAGCTGTACTGTTTTTGGGAAAATGCGGAGGGTTAAAAGAAAACAACAAGCTGGGTGATTTAATTTTACCACTGGCTGCCATAAGGAGCGATGGAACATCAAACGATTATTTACCACCGGAAGTCCCTGCATTACCGGCTTTTAGTCTGCAAAGGGCTGTATCGACCTCGATACGCGATTTTGGTAAAGATTATTATACAGGTACTGTGTTTACAACAAATAAACGAGTTTGGGAATATGATGAAAGGTTTAAAAAATATCTCGGAAAAACCCGGGCAATGGCAATTGATATGGAAACAGCCACAATTTTTACAGTTGGATTTGCAAATTCAATTCCTTCCGGGGCATTACTCCTGGTATCGGATCAACCAATGATTTCAACAGGTATAAAAACTACCGAAAGCGATAAAATGGTTACACGGGATTTTGTTGAAAGCCATATAAAGATTGGGGTGAATGCCTTACAGGAGATTATTAATAACGGGAAATCTGTTAAACATCTGAAATTTGAGAATTAAATGGAGAAAAAATGCACCCGCGTAAAATTAAAAACAGGCGATTGAATATTACTTTTCTTGTAATCTCCCCCTGTTTAAAAAAGCATCCAATAAAAAAAAATAGGTACGAGTGAAATTTGAAGAAATTATTGAGCGGATAAGAAAAGGGGTATTTGTTCCCATTTATTTTCTTTACGGTGATGAACCCTACTTCATTGATAAAATTTCTGAAACAATTCAGAAACATGCACTTAAAGATGAAGAAAGGGGGTTTAATGAAACCATACTATATGGTAAAGACACAGATGTGGTGAACCTGATACATGCATCAAGGCGATATCCTATGGGTGCCCCCAGGCAGCTTATTGTTTTACGTGAAGCTCAGCATTTAGACAAAATGGAAATGCTGGAAAACTACATAAATACACCTCTTATTTCAACAATACTGGTTATTAGTTACAAATACAAAACCCTTGACAAGCGAACAAAAATTTACCAGGCTTTAAACAACCAGAAAAATGCGTTGCTATTTGAATCAAAAAAACTTTATGATAACCAGTTAGGTACATGGACAACGGGTTATTTGAAAGAAAAAGGGTTAACAATTGAGCCAAAAGCACTTGTTTTACTAACTGAATTTTTGGGTAACGATCTTGAAAAAGTTGTTTTATCAATTGATAAACTTGTAGTTGCAATGGGAACAGGTCAAACACTGATTACCGTTGACCATGTTGTAAAGAATATTGGTATAAGTAAAGAGTATAATCCGTTTGAACTTCAAACAGCTTTGGCAACAAAGGATGTAATTAAAGCTAACCAAATAGTAAAAGCTTTTTCATCAAACCCCAAAGATTATCCATTGCCGGTAATTACAACGGTTTTATTCGGATACTTCAGCAAATTGTTAATTTACCATTACCTTGCAGATAAATCTAAAGGAGCTGTGGCATCGGCATTAAAAATAAACCCGTTTTTTGTAAACCAATACCAGGAAGGCGCCCGAAGATTTTCAGGAGTAAAAACAGCACAGGTTATTTCACTTTTGCGCGAATATGACATGAAGGGAAAAGGATTTGGAAACTCATCAGCAACAAGCGGAGATTTATTAAAGGAACTAGTATATAAAATATTACACTAAAAATGGGAATTCATATAATTTTAATTGCAATTATCAGCCTCATTAGTATTCTGGCATTTTCTCGGTATGACATTATGGCAAGATACCAGCTAAACGCATGGAGTGTTATACACAGGAAAGAATATATCAGAATGATATCACATGGTTTTTTACATGCCGACTGGTTTCACCTTATTGTAAATATGTTTGTGCTATATTCATTTAGCCAGGCTGTTTTATTTTATTTCGGATATTTTTTTTCAGGGAATGCCGGTATCCGTTTCATTATCCTCTTTTTGACTGCCATACCTGTTTCGGCAGTTTATTCTGTAATTAAAAATAAATCCAACCATCATTATAATGCTGTTGGTGCATCGGGGGCTGTTTCGGCAGTGGTATTTACCTCAATATTTTTCGACCCTTATAACCCTGTTTTATTATTTGCAGTTGTTCCGGTACCCGGAATTATTTTTGGGATAATTTATCTGGTTTACTCGGCATATATGGCCCGTAAGCAAGTTGATAACATTGGCCACGATGCTCACCTTTGGGGCGCTGTTTATGGGTTTGTTTTTCCATTATTTTATGAACCATCCCTAATTATAAGGTTCATTGATCAGATTATTTCATTTAAACTATTTTAATGTTAAATGATAAAGGATATTTGGTTTACGATGGAGTGCTTTATCCGGCAGATGCTCCAATTTTAAAAACCATTAACAGAAGCTTCAGATTTGGTGATGGTTTGTTCGAAACAATCCGTTATCATAAAGGGGAACCGCTTTTTTTTGCCGATCACTATGAAAGGTTGTTGAGGGGTATGGCAGTTATGCGGATGAATACCCTCGGCTTTCCTTCCAGAAATGAGTTTCGTGAAAGGATAATATCCTTAATAAACAAAAACCGTTTTTTTAGCGATGTCCGAATCAGGGTAACCATATTCAGGAAAGGTGAAGGCCTTTATACCCCTGAATCAAACAATGTTTCATGGTTAATTGAAACCACTCCGTTAAATGATAAGGGTTATTATTTAAATGAAAAGGGCCTGGTAGTTGGCATTTTTAATGAATTCCCCAAGCATAGTTCACCCATTTCCCCATTTAAAACAGCATCATCGGTCCCTTATATTTTAGCAGGAATTTACTGTAAAGAACAACAGTTTGATGATTGCCTGGTTGTTAATGGTTATGGTAAAATAATTGAATCGGTTAGCGCAAATTTGTTCTGGATAAAGGGACAAACAGTTTACACGCCCGGAATTGGTTCAGGTTGCATTGAAGGTATTATAAGAAAACAAATAATGCAACTACTTCCTGAACTTGATTTTTACGTATTGGAAACTCCGGGTGCAACCATAACCGAATTAAATGATGCCGAAGAGGTATTCCTTACTAATTCAATTAGTGGTATCCGCTGGGTAATGGGATTAAATGAAACGCGATTCTTTGGTATTAGAATAAGAGATATATTCAGGCGATTTGCCAAATCAGCAGAAATTAATTAAAAGCAGGGTTCCTTGGAAAATTGGACCAGGTGCGGTAAACATCACCTAAATTCTCAAGGGCGCTATGCCAAATCGTTTCAGAGTTACCACGTATTATCTGGTGATCGTCAAGAGTTGAAACAATCCATGAATTTTCAGAAATTTCATCCTCAAGTTGCCCCGGAGACCAGCCGGAATATCCTGCAAAAAACTTTACGGAACCTGAATCAGCAAAACCCTGGTTAATAAGCTGTTTGATGCGGTCGAAATCACCACCCCAGTAAATTGATGAAGTTACTTTAACCGACCCCGGAACCAAATCCCCTAATGTATGAATAAAGTGCAGGGTATTTGATGAAACCGGGCCCCCTATAAACAACTCCCCTTTAAAATTAAAAAGATCATCAATTACTTCATCCGGGTATACCTCAGTTGATTTATTAATAACAAACCCTACAGCCCCCTGACTTCCCTGTTCGGTTAATAAAATAATTGACCTTGAAAAATAGGGACCCTGCAAAAAGGGTTCAGCAATTAATATGCTCCCTTTTGTGGGCTGAAGCTTTGGACAAGTGGACTTAAAAATATTTAAATCAATGTTTCGCATCACAAAAATTTTGAGGTTTTCAATATGCCTAAATCCCGCCCATCAACCTCGGGGTAAATAGTTTTAAACTCCGTATATATTTGTAAATCAATTTAAGAAAATTAAATTACAAAATAAAACTAAAAAAAAAAAGGTTTTAGTTTTTGATTTTAATGTTTTTTTAATTTCTTAATATTTCTACGTGGTTATACAATTTTTTTATCAATTTGGTTATTCAATATTCAATAATTCAAACAAATATTAATTGCACTTTTTTGGCAGGTTATTACATTAGGGCTTATTTAAACCTGTAATCATTAAATACAATTAACGGTATTATTACAAATCCGCATTTAATTTTCAACCTAAATTGCTTTTTCACCATTAAAGAAATGGCACCCTCTATTTTGATTAACAATTCTTTACTATAATAAACCGGTATTAATATTAAAGAAACCAAACTTTTATAACAAAGGCTTTTTTCAACTATAAATTGGAGGAAATCTTTCAGGTGAACATTCGCTCATTATTGCATAAACTGCTTCATATACATCTTCGGCATTAGGGTTGCTAAAATAATCCCCATCAGTACCATAAGCCGGCCTGTGATCGCGTGCTGTAACTGTAACAGGGGCAGAATCAAGGAGGTTATAAGCGCCCTGTTCCTCAATTACCTTTTGCATCATATAAGCAGTTGCACCTCCGGGCACATCTTCATCAAAAAAAACAACACGGCCGGTTTTTTTTATTGAATTATAAATTAAATGGTTAACATCAAATGGCAACAAAGTTTGAACATCAATTACCTCAACAAAAACTCCAATTTGCTCCAATTGCTCTGCGGCTTCCAGGCCAATTCGCACGCATGAGCCGTAAGTTACCAAAGTTACATCACTACCCACCTTTAAAATTTCAGGAACACCGAGCGGTAATTTATATTTACCATGATTTTCAGGATTAAGCTCCCGTAGTCTATATCCGTTTAACGGCTCAATAACCAAGGCTGGATCTTCGCCCTGTAACAGGGTATTATAAAATCCTGCAGCCCGGGTCATATCACGTGGCACACAAACATAAATTCCCCTAATTGAATTTATAACCATGCTGAGAGGAGAGCCCGAGTGCCAAATTCCCTCCAAACGATGCCCCCTGGTACTAATGATAAGTGGAACTTTCTGCCCTGCTTTTGTTCTAAAATGCAAAGTGGCAATATCGTCACTCATCGTCTGAAGTGCATATAGAAGGTAATCAAAATATTGAATTTCGGCAATTGGACGTAAACCACGCAGAGCCAAACCGATACCTTTACCAATAATTGTTGTTTCTCTTATCCCGGTATCAAACACCCTGCTTTTGCCGTATTTAACCTGCATTCCTTCAAGGGTTTGGTTTACACCCCCCAAATATCCAACGTCCTCACCAAATATAACAACCCGGGGATCATTTGCAAGGATGGCATCAAAATTATCGCGCAATATCTCCCGACCGGGAACTGCCTGTGAAGTTTCATTATATAGCGGAGAAACAGGATCAATATTCAAGGGAGAGAATTGTGATTCATCATGTAAATATTTTGAATATTTTTCATAACCCGCTTCAAAATAATTTTTTGCCCATTTTTTTAAATCGCTTTTCAATCCACCCTGTGTGCTGCATGATGAGCAAACATGTCGCAATACCTTTCGCCCGGCACTTAATATCTCCTTACGGTTAAGAGTAACAGCTCTGCGCAGTTTATTAATGGCATCATCAATTAAATTCTGCCGGGCAATGTTACAAACACATCCTTTGTTAACAACCAGGTTGATTAATTCATTTCGCTCCTCTTCCAAAGGTTTTATATACTCCTGATATGCTTCACGTTGTGCTTCTTTAACTTCAGCTATGGCTTCATTTTCAATCAAATCCAACTCGTCTGCCGATGCAAGCCGGGTTTCTTCAATCCATTGTCTCATGCGTACCAAGCAGTCATTATCCTTCTCCCATTGCAACCTTTCATCAGTTTTATACCGTTCTTGTGAGCCCGATGTTGAATGCCCCATTGGTTGGGTTAATTCTTCAATATGAAAAAGAACAGGCGTATGGCTTTTGCGACATTTTGATATGCCCATTTCGTAAACCTGGCATAGGTTAGGATAATCCCATCCTTTACAGTTAAATATTAAAATCCCGTTTGTTTCCCCCTCCTTTTCAAAACCTTTTAAAGCTTTTGAAATACTTGCCTTAACAGTTTGAATTGTTGTTGGTACAGAAATACCAAAACCATCATCCCAAACTGAAACAGCAACTGGTATTTGCAATACAGCCATTGCATTCATAGTTTCAAAAAAATGGCCTTCTGATGTGCTTGCATCCCCAATGGTACCAAAAGCAACCTCGTTACCATTGTTGCTAAAATTTGTGAATTGTTTTAACCCAGGGTTATTGCGGTATAACTTTGATGCCAACCCCAGACCAACAAGCCTGGGCATTTGTCCTGCAGTGGGACTAATATCGGATGCAGTATTTTTAATGGACGTTTGATTTTTCCATGTGCCATCATCATTAATTAACCGTGTACCAAAATGATTATTGAAAGACCGGCCTCCATTATCGGGATTAAATTCAGTACGTGTTTCACCATACAACAATGAGAAAAAAATCCTGACGGTAGTCATTCCGGTTGCAAGCATAAAAGTTTGGTCACGGTAATATCCCGATCGCCAGTCACCGGCCTTGAATTGCTTGGCCAGGGCTATTTGGGCTACTTCCTTGCCATCGCCAAAAATCCCAAATTTAGCTTTTCCGCCTAATACTTCCTTCCTTGCTAAAATGCTCATTTGGCGACTAATCTGCCCAATTTTATAATCACTTAATACTTCTTTCTTAAATTCGTCAAAACTTAAGTTGTTACCAGGCATTGCTGTCATTTTTGTTAAATTTTCCGGCTTATTCATGCAAAATTATAAAAACCATTGAACTAAAATACCCCTTTTAAAAGTTGGAGTTAAATCTATAATACTGCTCCACTTATTTTATAAGGCTGTTAATTTTAACCAATTAAACCCCTATTAAACCTGGTACATCATTTTAAATTTAATATCAACAATGCAAACAGCAAAAGTTGAAGGTAAATGGAAGACGGTTAGGTTAAAGGCAATAAATATATTGAATTGATATTTAAACCATCAAAGTATTCGTTTTAAATTTTCAACTTCCTTTACATATCACTACATTACAAATTAAAAACTTCCATTTTAATAAGGGTGCTTAAGATAAAACAATAATAGTTTTGTAAAACAATATTAGCCCTAATTCAAAATATTACCTTTGCTGTCAGGTTTTTAATCTCTGGTTAACCTTTATTAATTAGCAGTAAATTTTGTTCGGGTTTGTGCGACTTTTGCTATTTGATTTAATATCAATCATGCTCAAATTATTGATTAAAAAATAACCTAAAACTGTTTTTCCAAATTCGGGATTAAAATTTAAACAGTTTATTATATGGTTTGTTGTTATAAGAAATCGATTTCTTCTTTCAGAATTCTAAATAATTTAAAAATGTTCATTAAAGTGTTTTTGTTATCGATTTGTTTAATGGGTTTTGTGGCATTTTTAATGTCAATAAAAATCCTTTTCAAAAAAAACGGAAAATTCCCCAATATTCATATCGGGGGAAACAAGGAAATGGTAAAAAGGGGTATAACATGTGCAACATCCCAGGACCGGGAAGCACGTAAAAAATAAGCTGTTTATATTATAAAAAATACCAAACCAACTGTTTCAAATCAAAAGATTATTTCCGTATTAAAATAAAAAGAGACTGCCCTTTTTGGACAGCCTCTTATATTGAATTTTGAAAATTTTATCTTTTTACAATTTTTGAGAGTTTTACCTCACCTGTGTTGGTTGTTATTTTAACAATATAAATTCCGGTTTCACGGCGTGCCAATGGTATAACTATATCTTCACCAAATACCGAGCTCTTATTACCAGTTTCAACTACCTGCCCGGCCAGGTTTAAAACTTCAACTTTCACAACACTTCCATCATTTTTAACCTTTAATTCATCAACAGCAGGATTTGGATATACAACTACACCTGATGATCTTGTAAGGGCAACATTACTTACTTTTGTAAATATATCGTTTGCATCACGGGGCGCTAGGTTATATTGCCCCTGGTTGTTGTTCATAACACCCACAATTTTATCAAATTCAGGACCAACATTCAGGACCTTTAACCCACCTGCTTCTCCTACAAATCCATTATAAAGCAAATCACCTATTACACCATGTTTGGCACCGTTAGTAACAACAATCTTTTTGTCAGTCAATTCATTAGTAGGTGTAACCCATGCAAAAAACTGTATATTTTCAACCTTAACCAACATACTTTCCCACTGCTCACTATTCCACTTATCAAAAGTCAAATCAGAATTTACCGGCCCGGGTATTGGTAATGCACCAGTTTTTTGCCAATACAGGACATTTTCAATTTGTGTGAGGTTTTCAAATGAGCCTACTTTACCCACAAGAATTATTACATCACCCGGCTGAACTGAATTAAGCATTGCTGTGTTGCGAATAAAAATACCGCTCCATGGATTCACCCCATCCTGAATATAAAAACCATTTGAACGTTCGTAAGTAACAACCCCTCCTGTAATTACATAATTACCCATAAAAGGAGAATCATCGGAAACATTTAAATTAACTGGTTGACGAATTCCGGCAATAGGCATGTGTGAATCATTGCTTCCGGTTGTAAATGCCCAAACATAATTACCATCAAATGAGTTTGGTGTTGAAGCATAATCAACAATGGCCCCATTATCAATTGTAACATAATAACCTGTATTGGGCAACAGATTTGCTCCAATATTAATAATTACAACACCATTATCGTTGAATGTAACCGCGGGACTATTTACATTAATAGTATAAACCAATACCGACCCTGCTGTTTTATAAACCTTTATACTACCTGTACCAGCTTTTACTCTCTCTTCAACGATTAGGGCTAATGACCGGTAAACCAGAATGCCTTCATTATCCCAATCGAATACCTTGAACAAATCAATTGCTACATTGGTTTCTCCATTTGAAGGAAAAGAAGGATAATTCGGATACAATCCTGCAAAATGTACATCAGTAATTGTAAAGGATTGGCTTTCAGCAAATACTAAAGGATTGGAAGCATCTACTATACGTAATTTATAAGTTCCTTCAGATGCTCCTGTTGGAACGGGGATATCGAGTGTTCCAGGTGCTGCAGGGGCAGTTATCCCAATATCTTCCCATTCACCGGAGCCCGGCATTTGAACAAGAACTTTTACTGCTGTAACACCTACCGAAGCCCAGGTTACAGTAAGTGTCTGACCCGTTTGAATTGAAGTGGAAGAGAGATTTAAGTTAGAGATAGATGATGTTGCAACATAATCAGTTATTATAATATCATCGATATTTAATTGATTGTCCGAAGTTCCAGTTTCGGTAGCCCTTTTTATTCTAACCCTAACATTGCCTGGAATATTTATGGTTTCACTAAAAGTTTGTACAACATCTGATGCAGGAGCAGTAAACGCTTGCCCAATTTGTATCCAATCAGCTCCATCATTTATACTCCCTTCAACTTTCCAGTTAACCTGCGCTGACGTTCCAAATCGACGGTATTTAAATGATATGTTACCAATGCCATTAGCTTTGTTTTGCAGCATAGTCATTGAAGAAGTTCCATAGCCACGTAACCTTGCAGATCTTGCCCCGTTTTTCCAGTCACTTCCGGTGGTACCAATCAGTACTTCAGTCATATTCCATTGAATACCTGATAAAGTTACAGTTGCGCTGGCATACGCAGTTTTTGTTTCACCTGTGCCTTCAAAATTAACGGTATATTGGGCAACACCGGTAAAACCAAACACCACAATAGCCAAAAAAGCTACTAAGTAATTTTTAATAAGTAAAATTTGTTTCATAAATTCAGGTTTAGAGAATTATTTAATTTGACTTTGGGTTAGATAATGAACAGGTACAAACTTAAAACTTTGAATTTCGTAAATAAACCACTTTTTGGTTTAATTATACTTTAAGTTTTTAATAATTTAAAGTTATAATTAGGGCGAAAAAATTATCATAAAAAATTGAATGCCACATTGTAAAAAACTTATCTAAAAATATATTAAAGAGTTGAATACTCCAACATTTTTTAACATAAACAGATAATTATTTTAATTTAAACGAGATTTTTCAATACTATGTTACGGTTTATTTTTGAATCCCTTTAATTAAAACTATAACTGTAGGGTTTTAAAGTATTTTTTTAGTTTTAAAATTGGCTTGGCAGTTAAGGGCTTGTTCTTAAAAATTAATACTCAATTATTTAAATAGGCCTGTATATTTAATAATTAATGCACCCGGGTATTCAATGGAACGTATAAGGTACTAATTGTAATCCGTCGTCATATTGAGTTTATTAATCCCAAATTACGCATTTTAAAATGCGTAATCGATAAAGTGCATGTAATCATTAAAAAATTATGTACTTTAATCATGAATTTCACTAATAAAGCAAATTTATATATTCGTTATTAACATATTGAAAATTTTAATTATTTTGTTGTTTCAAAGATAATTAATTATGAAGTGGACCCTTTCCATGATATTATTATTTGTTTTTTTAACAGCGGGTAAACCATTTGAACACCATAGCCATAAATTTAGCATATTATACATAAACTCTTATAACACAGGATATTCATGGACTGATGAAGTAACAAAAGGGTTAATGGACCATTTTAACAAACGTGACTCTTTTTTAATATACTCTGAATACATGGATACCAAAAGATATTTACCCCAAGATGTTGAGAAATGGTTTATTCCGTATTTAAAAAATAAATACCGGCAAACTAAAATAGATTTAATAATTGCCTCGGATAATTCAGCACTTGACCTGGTTTTAAAATACAAAGACATTAGTTTATTCAGGAATATTCCGGTTATTTTCAGCGGAATATCAAACCCCGGCGATTACCCAATTAACAGGTTTAACCTGTATGGAGTTGTTGAAATAGATATGTTTGTTGCTTCGTTTGATGTTATTAAGCAATTATACCCCGATTTCTCGAAAATATATTTGTTTATTGACAAAACCAATACCGGCAAGGTTTATCAGTCAAATGCCCAAAAACTTCTCAAAAACAAACCAAATTATGAATTGGAAATTGTTGATTCGGTTTACCCTGATAACATAGAAGCAGTAATGGGTAAAATAACTGATAACGCAGTTATATTTTATCAGGGAATTAGTGTTGATGGCGGGGGCAAACCTGTTGACCACATGGTAATGGCCCGTAAAATATTTCAATCAGCAAGGGTCCCGGTTTTTTCGAGTTACATTATTGATATTGAAGGGCCAACGGGCGGAATGTTTATAGGCGGAGTTGACCATGGAAAACTATGCGGTGAAATTGCAGAGAAAAGATTAAAAAAAATCCCAATTGGAGAGCGTTTAAACATTCCTCCAATCCAGGGAATTTACGATTACTCAAAACTTGAGAAATATAATTTAAATCCTGATTTAGTCCCCGTTGGTACTGTTTTGGTAAATAAACCGGAACCATTATTTTTAAAATATCAAAATTATTTAATTGGCAATATACTGGTTATTGGTTTTTTGGTTTTTTTAATTTTACTACTTATAAGATATAACAAATTACAAATAAGATCTAAACAACTGCTAAAAAAGGCTATGGAAAGAGCCTTCGAATCAGACAGGCTTAAAGGAGCTTTTCTGGCTAATGTATCGCATGAGCTACGTACACCGTTAAATGCAATATGTGGATTTTCTGAACTGGTTAAAGTTGAACTCAATGATAATACTTTAAGCGAATATGTTGATGTTATTTACAAAAACTCTGAATTATTAGCACAACTGGTCAATGACCTGTTAGATATATCATTAATAGACGCCAATGCATTAGTTGTAAACAACATACAGGTTGATTTGGAAGAACTATTCAATACTTTAAATACACAAACCCATTCAATTTTAAGGGTAAAAGGAAAGTCACACATTTTGGTGGATATGAAAACCAATCCCAAATTCAGGTTTATAAATACAGATGATTTCAGGATTTCTCAAATTATGTTGAATTTTATTAATAATGCTGCAAAATATACTGAAAATGGACAAATAACACTTGGTTATGACCACATTAAGAACTTCAGGGAAAAATTAAACATTCCGGACATACAAGGTAATGAATACCTGGTTATATATGTTAAAGATACCGGTGTAGGAATTGAAACAGAACAAACTTCGCTTGTTTTTGACAGGTTCAGATCAGTTGATTCAAAATTTATGAGCCACCATGGAGGCGTTGGACTGGGGCTCAATATATCCAAATCACTTGTGGAATTGCTTGGGGGGATAATATTTGTAAAAAGTAAAAAAGGTAAAGGATCAATGTTCGGATTTTTATTACCAATTAAATAAATTTCATATTTTTCTAAAAAAAATAAACTGGCAGGCACCATAAGGTTTTTTTATTGTTTGATATTAATAATAATCCATAAAACTTTATTTTTGCCGTAACAAACTTTTTTTTGATGCACCTGTTCACTTCTATATTTCTGTCCCTTCATTTAACTATTTATATCCATTCCCAATCAACGGCTGAAAATTTAAGGGTTAAACCAAATCCAGGTGAAGGGGTTATGGCCTTTTTAAAAAGACATAATCTAAGCCCCGACAAACATTTGGATAAATTCAAATCACTAAATCAGGGTAAATTTTCAAAAGATGGGGGATTATTTACACACCATTGGTATGAACTCCCAAAAAGCGACAGCAAATGGATTGAACCGGTTTTTGGAAAAGATTTCCAGGAGATGAAATTAAGCGATGAGGAATTGAAAGGTGCTGTATTTTACCTTGTAAGCGGCCATGGCGGACCCGACCCTGGAGCAATTGGTCATTATGGTGAGCTAAGACTTTACGAAGATGAATATGCCTATGATATAACATTACGGTTGGCTCGTAATTTAATGATAAAGGGGGCAAAAGTATATTTAATAGTGAAAGATAATGATGACGGTATAAGGCCAGGTATATTTTTAACCCCCGATACCGATGAAACCGTATTGGACCAGCCCATACCGTTAAACCAGATTCAGAGACTAAAGCAACGAACAGATGCCATAAACCTTTATAGCCGCAGTGAACAATCATTATACCAGCGTTGTATTGAAATACATCTTGACAGCCGAAGCAAGAAAAAACAGGTGGATGTTTTCTTTTACTATAATGAGGGAAACAGGAAAGGTGAAGAACTTGCTGAAAATCTTAGGAATACATTTGAGTTAAACTACAAAAAACACCAACCACAAAGAGGTTTTTCAGGTACTGTTTCAAGCAGAAATTTATTTATGCTGAAAAACACAAGACCAACCGCGGTGTTTATTGAACTAGGTAATATACGCAATTTCAGGGACCAGCAACGGTTCCTGCCAGAGTCCAACAGGCAGGCACTCGCCAACTGGTTAACTGATGGAATAACCTCAGATTATAAAAAACAGAAATAAAATGTTTAATTAATTTTATAAACTCAAATTAAATAAATATATCATTTTTAACTACTTAACATTTAAACAAAATATAAAATGAAACCTACACTATTAATATTGGCAGCAGGCATGGGAAGCCGCTATGGAGGCCTTAAACAAATGGATGAATTGGGCCCCGGCGGAGAATCTATTATCGATTACTCAATTTATGATGCCATAAAAGCAGGATTTGGGAAAGTGGTATTCGTTATCCGTGAGTCATTTGCTTCAGATTTTCGCCAAAGGTTTGAGCCCCGATTGAACGGACGTATAGAGACTGAATATGTATTTCAGGAGTTAAATAAATTACCAAATGGCTTTGCAGTTCCCGAAGGCAGAGAAAAACCCTGGGGCACAGGGCATGCCATGCTTATGGCCAGGTACGTAATTAAAGGTCCTTTTGCAATAATTAATGCCGATGATTTTTATGGAAGAGAAGCTTATATACAAGCTATTGAGTTTATTGAAAACAGCAAATCCGATTATGAGTATGCCATGATTGGCTATGCTCTTGAAAATACACTTTCAGACCACGGAACTGTTTCAAGAGGGATATGTAATACCGATGATAAAAACTATCTTACAAAAGTTGTTGAGCGAACTAAAATTGGCCTTGAAGGTGGTAAAATTTTCTTCTACGAAGAGAATCAAAAAGAAGAACTAAATGGCAAGGCTCCAGTTTCTATGAATTTCTGGATATTTAAACCTTCGTTTATAAACCACCTGGAAACAGGATTTACTGACTTTTTAAAGGAAAAGGGAACAGAACTAAGGTCAGAATTCTATTTTAATGCAATGGCCGACAGGTTAATAAAGGAAAATAAAGCTTCAACAAAAATTATTAACACCAATGCACGTTGGTTTGGTGTAACTTACCGCGAGGACCGGCCAATTGTAATTGAAAATATCAACAATTTGATTGCCAATGGCGTTTATCCTAAACTCCTTTGGAAATAAAACTATTTAATTAACGTGAGTTCGATGTAATAATTTTGTTATAAAATTTAAAGCATAGAGTT
>JBBIVA010000076.1:0-18078 GCA_037439945.1 Marinilabiliaceae bacterium | reverse complement strand
AATCCCGGCTAAGTCATTAGTTCATTGCCTTTCTAATGACTAATCCGGGTTAAAAATGGTTGTTTTTTATTGTTAAATAAGAGTTGGGCAATGATAGTATTTACGGTTAAAAAAAATGATTTATCGGCTTAATTGAAATGTTTAAAAAACCTGTTGGAACCTGTACAGTAAATTACAACCACTCCTTTCTTCGGAAATAAAAAACCATTATGCCGGCTATAACGGCCATAACTCCCAGAGAAACTGGATAACCCCATTTCCAGTTTAATTCAGGCATATTTAAAGGCCCTGCTCCGGGGTTAAAATTCATTCCATAAATACCGGCAATAAAAGTGAGGGGAATAAATATGGTTGTAATAATGGTAAGTACTTTCATTACTTCATTCATTCGGTTGCTAATTGACGACATGTACATATCATAAAGGCTAAACACCATTTCGCGGTGGTTTTCAATACTATCAATAACCTGAACAACATGGTCGTAAACATCACGAAGAAACACCCTGACTTCTTTGCCAATTAAATGGGTGTCTTCCCTCATAAGGCTGTTAATACCATCGCGCAGCGACCATATTGATTTTCTGAAAAAAATCAAGTCTCTCCTTATTGAATGTATACTTTGGAGATGTACCGATTTAGGGCTTTCTGTTATTCTTTCCTCTATTGTTTCAATTGTTTCACCTGTAATATCAATGGCCGAGAAATAATAGTCAACAACATTGTCAATTAGTGCATAGGCAAGGTAATCGATTCCCAAGCGGCGTATGCGGGTATTTTGCATTTCCATTCTTCTTATAACAGGTGTGAAAATCGGCTCATCACTTTCCTGGAACGAAAGTATAAAGTTTGAGCCCACAACAATACTAATTTGTTCGGTTTTAAACTCTTCAACTGTACCATTGCTTAAACCCCAAATCATACGCATTACCACAAAAACAACATTACCATAATGTTCAACCTTTGGTCGCTGTGATGTGCTAACAATATCTTCCTGTATAAGGGGGTGAAGGTCAAAAAAATCCCATACCTGTTTTAATTTATCAATATCGTGAAGTCCTCGAACCTGAATCCAGGTTTTTGATTTATCGCCAACATATGGTGCAGCCTGGTTGATTTCCGAAATATCAACCGATTTGTAGTTTTCTTCATCATAGTCATGAACCGTTATCAAAATGTTTTCCATTTTTCTGGTTCCTGTGTGGAATAAGGTTCCCGGGGCCTGGCCTGGTGGCTTGCGCTTAACCCTTTTCATTGTACCGGCTCCAAATAATCCTTTTACACGTACAACTGATTTACGAATTTTGAAATTCATTAAAATATTATTTCCCACTAATTTCAACTTTTTACAAATTAATTAAAAATTATTCCCTTCATTTTTAATCAATCGATATTAAGTTACACAGTAAGAAGGAAAATTTTTGGATAAAGGATAAAAATTAATATAAAAGAAACATTGGGAATAAAAAAACTCCATAACTTTGATGAATGAAAAAATTGGTAAGGGAAAATAAATTCCTGCATCAGGTTTTTCTGTATATATTTTTGTTAGGATTATACAGTAGCCTGGTGAATTTTGCCGACGGAAAGTTTGAAAAAAAAAATCTTTCAGGTGAACCGGGTTATATTTCATTTATCAGTTTTGAAAGTCCGCACTATCCGGTAAATGGACAAAGTATATTAACGGAGTCTTATGGTGCTTACATTCAGTTCGTTAAAGACTTATCCAATTCCCTGTCCATTCATTCAGTTACAGCAAGGCTTATTACCGAAAGAAAAATTCTCGGATTAATTACCAGGTCAGAGGTAATTCTGGTATATCCGCAAATATTTGACCTTCTGTTTCCGTTTCATTACTACTCCTAAAGTTGCTTTTGTTTTTTTCAGGTATTGATGCAGTATCAATACAAAAGTGTGAATTATAAAAGCATAAAGCAGTTTGGCTGCTTATTAAATTCTTTAATAATTAAGTTATGGAAACAGGAACAGTAATTATCGGGGTGTTATTTTTAATGCTCTTTATATCGCCATTTATTTTTTTAAGGGACACTGAGAAAAAATCAAGGGAGAAGTTTTTAAAGGGGGCCCTTTTAAATTTGGCAGGGAAAAACAATAATAGTATTTCGGAATGTAAAACATGGAACAATTCGATTATAGGAATTGACAAGGATAAACATGTAGTTTTATTTGTTTCAAATAATGAATATGTAGTTTTTGAAAAAGAGATAAAATTGAACGAAATTAACAAATGCAAGGTTGTTACAAAGAGCCATACAACAGGTTTTAAAAAGGAGAATTACAAAGTGGTTGATTCCATTTCCCTGGCATTTGAATGCAAAAGAAAAGCCTCTCCTGATGAAATTCTGGATTTTTATAATGATAGTTTTGATGGATTAACATTGAGCGGAGAGCTTCAGATTGCAGGGCAGTGGGCAAAAATTGTAAATGACGAAATTGAAAGTATTAAATCATTAA
Organism: Marinilabiliaceae bacterium; assembly: GCA_037439945.1. Classification (GTDB taxonomy): domain Bacteria; phylum Bacteroidota; class Bacteroidia; order Bacteroidales; family Marinilabiliaceae; genus CALEUX01. The sequence continues at coordinate 15,606 of JBBIVA010000076.1, read as the reverse complement.
AACCTGATTTAAATATAAGTGCACCATTAAATGATTTTTCAATATTCGAACCTTCGTTAGGATAAATTGTTTAACCCAAATTAATCAATAGGAGGCGAAGTTTGAGCCGAACTATTTGATTTAATTGGGATAATCCCGATTTAGTGATTGTTTCAATTCCAAATCTTTGGAATTGATTACAAGCACTTTATCGATTACGCATTTTCAAATGCGTAATTTGGGTTTTAGAACGCAAAAAGTTGATGGATTTTCTTGATTGACACCCTGAAAATTATTTATATTTTCAGGGTGTTATATTAATGAAGTGGCTATCCGGCTAACAAACAAGAAATTAATGTTTATTTCATCATTATTATTGGCCTTAGGGCTTTTTCTCCTGATTAAAGGTGGTAACTGGCTTGTAAACGGTTCATCGGCCGTGGCAAGAAAATATGGTATTTCTGAATTAGTAATAGGGTTAACCGTTGTGGCATTTGGCACATCAGCCCCCGAGATGGTTGTTAGTGTTTTGGCTGCAGCCGATAACCACCCAGAAATAGCCCTGGGCAATGCTATAGGAAGTAATAATTTTAATCTTTTTATTATCCTTGGTATTTCGGGTTTAATAGCTCCCCTGGAAGTAAAAACTGAAACAATTAGAAAAGAAATACCTCTTTCATTAATAGCGGCGGTTCTGTTAATTGTGTTGGCAAATGATTCAATATTGGGCAAGAATGAGAATTTAGTAAGCAGGGCTGATGGATTAATTTTACTTCTCTTGTTTAGTGCTTTTTTATATTTTGTTTGGCGGGGCGCTTTAAAAAGTAAGGTAAATGATGAATTCTCACCAGAATCAGTTAAACCGTGGAAGTCGGGTTTACTAATAACAGCAGGCCTGGCAGGCTTAATTATTGGAGGGAAATTAGTTGTTTCATCGGCTATTGATTTAGCAAGGTTTTTTAATGTTAGCGAAAAGTTAATAGGACTAACCATTGTTGCGGCCGGAACTTCATTGCCAGAGCTTGTAACTTCAATTATTGCCGTGAGAAAAGACAGCAGTGATATGGCAATCGGAAATGTTATAGGTTCAAATATTTTTAATATATTTTTTATTTTAGGAGTTGGATCAGTTGTAAACCCACTAAGTTACTCTCATAATTTTAACCCTGATATGATTTTACTCGTTTTTGGAACTATTCTTCTTTTTTTTGCAATGTTCACAGGTAGCAGAAAAAAACTTGACAGGTGGGAATCACTTCTTTTTATTTTAATGTATATAGCCTATATGGTTTTTGTTGGCATAAGGAGTTGACTTTTATTATTGAAAATTTTACTCAGGCTGTTAAGTGAAATTCTACGATTAATTTAGTTACTGCTTTTATAATGCAATGTGTTGGTTATGCTTAGCCTTATGATATTATTTTCCTGAGTAAATGCATTAAGTAGCATCTTTTTATCACCATGGCTTTCATATAAACCACATTATGTACAATTAATTCAGTTATAAAAGCCCCACTTACTACTTTTATGAAAAACCGGGTTACAATAAATGATTATGCGTAATTAAATGGCCCCTCCGGCTAACAGTTGATTATTTGGATTTATCGGTTAAAAATATTAATTGTTAAAAAAAGTCCCTAAAATAAGGGCGTTGTGTTAATCGACCAAATCCTGTTTAACCCAAATTTGTCTTTAGCCATTTTTTCTAATGACCGTCATTAGAAATAAATAGTCTTAAGTTATTGATTACATGTCTTCTATTTTGACAAATCGCTAAATAAAAACTAAAAATTTGTAATCAGAAATGCTTACAAATTAAGTTTTTCTAAAGCAGCCTGTACCGACTATTCGGTAGGGTTAATCCCGGCTAAGTCATTAGTTCATTGCCTTTCTAATGACTAATCAGGGTTTAATTATAAGAATTATCCTTTAAGTATGCCGGTGTTGTGTAAATAGTTAAAAAACAGAGGCATGTAAAAACGTGTCACTTTCTGTCCTTCACCATTAATTAGATAAATTGACGCACTTTTTTAAATAAATTATACCCATTATGGTTGTTAAATTAAGGATATAATTGCAAAGAGAAGTTAAGGGCCAATATCTTACGATGTTTATGTCATTATTAGTAAGAAGTTAATAACCAGCGTGCAGGGATGTTTGTAATAATTATTTAGTTAGGATTAACTCTTTTGGGTTTTAAATATAGGTGAAATTCATTTAAGAAAAATCCATAATAAGTGAGACTAATAAGTTTGAGTTAATCGGTAAGCTTGGTACTTAAAAAAGTAAAAAAATTGCAACTGCTACTTTATCAAATCTATAATAAATTACAACTAAATCTATTTGTATGAAAAAATTTCTACACTTATTTATTTTAATGTTTTGTTTCACGTTTTATGTGCAGGGGCGTGATATTTATGTGGCAACAACCGGTAATGATAATAATCCGGGCACACAAAACTCTCCATACTTAAACATCCAGAAAGCTATTGATGAAGCTTTACCCGGAGATGTTATTTATTTGAGGGGAGGAACCTACATGCTTACCAAACGCCTTAAGGTTGAAAAAGCTGGTACTGCCCAGGCCAGAATAAGTCTTTTCGGGTATCCGGGGGAGAGAATAATAATAGACGGGTCAGGTATTGTTACAAACAATGTTAACGAATTTAAGCAAGCCAGGTGTATTTATGTAAACCATTTTGGTGATTACTGGCATTTCAAGAATTTAGAAATGTGCAATGCCAAGGATAATGGGATGAAGGTTGAAGGTAGCTATAACATTATTGAGAACTGCAAATTTTATGGCAATAATGACACAGGCCTTCAAATTGGTATGTATAAAGATTTTACCATTGAAGAGACTAAATCATTTCCTGTATCAGGAACACCCCAGTTTAACCCTAATTATACTTATTGTAAATATAACGTGGTTATAAATTGCGATGCATGGAATAATTATGATAGTAAATCATTTAATGGCACTGATGATGGTGGCGATGCAGATGGTTTTGCGGCGAAACTTTTTCCAGGTCAGGGAACCGAGTTTCATGGATGCAGGGCATGGAATAATTCAGATGATAACTGGGATTTATATATGGTTTACCATCCTATAATAATTAATAACTGCTGGAGTTGGAACGGAGGAAAGGATGGAAACGGTGTAGCCCGAGGAAATGGTAACGGTTTCAAATTGGGGGGTGGAGGAACATCAGGAGGGGCCGCTTTTGCCCAGTCTGTTGGGGCCCATGTGGTTTCCAACTGTGTTTCGTTTAACTGTACTAATAAAGGTTTTGACCAAAACAACGCTTATGAGGCAATGTATTTGTTCAACAATGTTGCATGGGGAAATTTATATAATTACAGGTTTCCAACGGTTTTTTTATATGGAACCATGTATATGAGGAACAATATAGGGTTTAAGGCTACAACATTAAACCATGAATTTTTATCGGCTGATAAGACCGGTGCACAAGTGCCAAACACTGCCTATAACAGCTGGACATCAATAGATGGTTGTGATCCATATAAGGATGGAAATAAGGTAAACGGTGTTTCAGTTAAAGCCAAGGACTACTCGGCGCAATTCAAAGACCTTTCAGAAGCCTTAGCTAAAGCTCCTAGGCAGGCTGATGGAAGTTTACCCGACAATAATTTCTCACGCCTTATAACAAACAGTTTATTTATTAATGCAGGCGAGAATATCGAAAATTTTATGCCATTGGCGCATAGTCCCGGAGGGATTTCATTAACACCTGTTTCAATTTTGTATAACGATGGCAGGGCAGATATGGGTGCTTTTGAAACTGGCAACCCTACAACTGCAACCCTTGTTCTAACTTCGGGCAAGGCCGATCAGTATGTATTTACTGGAACTGCTATTACAAGCACTGTTTATAAATGGGGTGGGGCTGCAACTGATGTTAGTGTAACTGATTTACCCACAGGTTTGAGTGCGGTAAAAAATGAAACATCAAAAACCGTTACAATTACCGGCATTCCTACTGGTGAGGGTACCTATACAATTTCTAATGTTGGCGGAACAAACTCCATTACCATTACAGGAACTATACGAATTTCGACTGTTGCACCGGCAACATTGGAATTAACCCAGGGCAAACAGGTACAGGAAGTGTTTATTAACAATGCAATTGAAACCATTGTGTTTACATGGGGAGGCGGAGCAAGTGATATAACTTATACAGCATTGCCTGATGGACTTTCAGCTGTTAAAAACACCTCTGCCAAAACTTTAACCATTAGTGGCATTCCGGCACACAACGGTTCATTTGCTGTTATTACTATTGGTGGAATGGAAGGTTCCGGAATAACTATCAATTGTAATATTACAAGGGTTCTTCCTACCAAAATTTTAACAGGAGCGTGGTATAATATTCAGGATAACTTTAATGCTCTTCCTGCGGATCTTAACGGGATTATTGCCCTGACAAGCGGATCAGTTACCAATCCCACGGTTTGGAATCCTACATACACAGAAACCGGAGGCACTGTACCGGCCGGATGTACAACAGGGGCTGTTAATGTTGAGCGTAGCGGGGGCAGCATATCCTGGACACTACCAAATCTTGTTGAAATGAAATCCAATATCCATTTTACAGGTACAAGAACATTAAGAATTGAATGGACTATTGATGGCGTTACAAAAACATGGACATCAGAATCATTAAGCAAGCAAACTATGCTAAACTGGGATATGATGTTGGCCATTGGACTTGAACCAACAACCAAACCGGTTACTATTAGGTTTATAAATACATCAACTTCGGGGGGAATAAGGATGTATGACTTTTATATCAAGGTTTATGATACAGAATCAGGGGTTCCTTCAAATGTAATTGAAACAAAATCTGGAAAGTTTGATTTCCCGATGTACCAAACCCAAACGGCTTTAATTGTTAACGGAGATATTGCCCAACTTAAGGTTTATTCCGTTTCAGGAAATGTGGTTGCCATGTCGCAGTTATCGCAAGTGGTTAATACGAGTCATTTACCTACCGGGGTTTATATAGTCCACATTACTGACAGAGATGGTCGTGAGGCAGCACAAAAGTTTATTAAGAAATAATTTTAGTTATGCCCCAACAGGTTAAAATACCTGTTGGGGTTTACTTTTAAAAAGGTAACTATATGATAAAAAATTTATTCATCATAACAGGGCTGTTTTTTTTCAATATTATATTAATGGCCCAGTCTGTATCCTTAATCGAGAACTTTGAAACCGGGCTACCGGGGTCGGCACCTTCATCTGAAACAACTGTTACACTGTCATCAGGTGCCTGGAAGATAAACGGGAGTTTCGGTAAATCAGATAATGGAAGCATGCGCCTGGCAATGAATACCAACGGTTATGCTATAACCCCGGCCATAAATAAGCCAACATCAATTACATTTGTACACAGGGGTAGTGGTAGCGGTAAAATTCTAACTGTACAGAAGTCGGTTAATGGTGGCGCAAACTGGACTACCATTGGTACGGTTACTGTAAATTCAGCATCGGCTTATGGTTCAGCCAGTATATCGGTTGGGGAAGCAGGAACAAAAAATGTGCTTATCCGCTTTACATGTAGTTCAGCTACAATTTATGTTGATAATTTGCAGATTGTGAGTTCCGGTATGGGCGATGAACCAACCCAGCAGGCATCGCTTTTGGCAACTGAAGTAGGCGGTTCATCAATGAAAATAAATTTTGGTAAAGGAAATGGAAGCGGACGATTGCTTATTTATTCAAAGGGGATAGCTCCTTCATGGCTCCCTGAGGATGGCGTACATTATACCAATCTGCCAAAAACTATTGAAACAAATGTTGTTGCAGCTCATTCGGGAGATGTGGAAAGCATTTTAATTACGGGTTTGGAAGCGGGAGAAACATACCACTTTGCTGTTTTTGAGTATTCAAACGAAAACAACCAGCCAAACTATATAACATCAACAATAGGAAGACTTCAGCAGAGAACGTCTGAAGTTCCAAGCCTTACAATTAATCCTTCAGGTATTAGTTTTGGTTCGGTTAAAACAGGAACATCATCAACACGCAGTATTACATTATCAGCAAAATATCTCGACCCTGCAGGTGGTACTATAGTTTTAACATCTTCAAATGATTTTCAGGTTTCTACAAATTCATCCGGCGGATATTCAAGTTCAATTTCAATTCCATATTCTTCAGGTGGAGTGGACCCGGTTGTAATTTATATCCGGTTTTTACCTGCCGGGTTACAGAATTATACATATTCACTGGAATTGGCCGGCGGTGGGGCCCAGGCAAGTGTACAACTGAACGGAATTGGTTCAAATACTGATGCTAAAACATATTATATCTCTCCCCAGGGTAATGATAATAACGACGGTTCGTTTGATATGCCCTGGTATAACCTCCAAAAAGCAGTAGATGCTGTATTACCCGGCGATACAATAATTTGCAGGGGTGGAGTTTATTATCCTTCCATGAAAAAGGATGGAACAAAAACCACTGTGCGTTTAACAGCTTCAGGTACAGCAACAAAAAAAATTACTATTAAAAATTATCCAAACGAATTCCCAATTCTAAATTTCAGGGATCAACCCAAAAAAGTTAGTGTAAGGGGAATTCAGTTAAACGGAAACTATTGGCATTTATATGGTTTGCATATTACAGAAGCCGGTGATAACGGAATAAAACTTGAAGGAAATTATAACCGTATTGAAAGATGTACCTTTAGCTATAATGATGACACAGGGTTGCAATTGGGATTTGGACATGATTTTTCGGCAACCGGGTTTGGATCATCAAATGATGGAAGTTATTGTGCTTACAATGACATAATTGATTGTGACTCATATCTGAACTGCGACTCCGATAATTTCGGATCAGATGCTGACGGGTTTGCCTGTAAAATGCACAATGGTAAAGGTAACAGGTTTATAAGGTGCCGCGCCTGGGATAATGCCGACGATGCATGGGATTTATTTGAAACTGATTATGCTGTTTTTTTGATTGAATGCTGGGCCTGGGGTTCAGGTCGTGCTTCTCTTTTTACATGGGTGCAGGCTTCAGGGTCGTTTCAGGGAAATGGCAATGGAATTAAGCTTGGCGGAAACGGAACAGGTGGTTCATCAAAAGGAAAGCATGAAGTATGGAATTGCGTTGCATTCAACAACAATAAAACAGGATCGGTAAAAGGTTTTGACCAGAACAGCCACGGAGATGGGGTAAAGGTTGTTAATTCCCTAGCCTTTGGTAACGGATATGATTTTATGTTCGAAAAATCGAGCTATAATTGCGAATATTATAATAATGTTTGTTTCGAAAATATTGAAATTGCACCCGGTAGTTCTGAGAGCCATAATGCTATGCTGTCGACATCAACAAAAGCCTGGAAAAATAATATTATAAGAGGTTTTTCTGCTGCCGATTATGTGAGTTTAAGCGAAGATGATGCGAAAGCTCCGAGGGGTGAAAATGGAAGCATGCCAACCAGGTTTGCCCGCCTTAAAAGTGGAAGCGCCCTTGTTGATAAAGGAATGCTTTATAATATTCCATATTCAAATGAATTTCCGTTTTTGGCGCAACCTGTTTATGGAGCAGCCAGGGACCTCGGCCCGTACGAACTTCCTGAAGGAGTAATTAATACAACCACCCAGATTATTATTAATCATGAAGCGAAATTAAGTTTATCAGTTTCTCCAAATCCGTGCAAAGTTGAAACGGTTCTAAAATTCAGCAGCGATATTTCGGGATTGGCATGTGTTAAAATTTTGAATATGAATGGAGTATTGGTTAATGTTCCATACAATAACAATATAGATGCCGGCATTGAATATTATATTCCGGTGGCGGTAAATTCCCTTCGGGCAGGTACATATATCTGTCAACTTACCATTGGTAACCAGGTTAAAACAACAAAACTGGTTATTATTAAGTAAATATATTATTCCCTATCCAAAGTTTTTGTGCTTTGGATAGGTTGTTTCCAGATTTATTAAACCTGCCTAAAAGGAGTTGAAGAATATTTAATGAATCATGGTTTAACCTGACAATTTTGGGGCAGATATCAACCTTAATAATAAAAAATTCAGGTATGAGAAAAAACATTCTATTAATAATATTGCTCTGTATTTTATATACACTGGAGGCCCGGCAGTTATATCTTTCACCTGTTGGAAATGACAGTAATAACGGATTAACTCCTGCTACTGCCTGGAAATCTCCAAATTTTGCATTCAATACATTGGTTGCTGGCGATACTCTTTGGGTTGCCGGAGGTACTTATATTATAAATGAAACCATTAAATCAAAAAATGCAGGAACAAGTAGTGCGCCCATAAAAGTTTTTGCAATAAGAGGGCAAAAACCTGTATTCGACTGCTCATCTTTCCGTAATTACGGAAGTGAAAGTTCAACATATAGGGGAATGGATTTACGGCAGTCGTGGTGGCATGTCAGAGGTTTAAAAATTTATATGGCAGGACACAATGGTATTATTGTAGCCGGTCAGAATATTATTGTTGAAGGTTGCATAATTCAGGAATGTGGCCATGATGGAATATCTATTGGTGCAGGATCGGTGAATGCCCTGATAATAAATTGCGACTCATATCGTAACGCCGAAATTAAAGGCAAAGGTGAAAACGGAGATGGGTTTGCTGCCAAAGAAGGAGTTGGTACAATTTTCAGGGGGTGCAGGGCTTGGGAAAATGTTGATGATGGATGGGATGTATATGGAGGAAACCACCCGGTTTTAATTGATAGTTGCTGGGCGTTTGGAAATGGTGTTAATTATTGGCCTCATCTCATTACAAGTTTTCAAGGCGATGGGAATGGATTTAAACTTGGCGGTGGCGGTGGAATTGATGGTAACGCCCCAAATGTAGTTGTTAACAGTTTTGCTTTTGATAACGTAAGTAAGGGTTTTGACCAGAACCACAATGCATGGGGGGTAACAGTGATTAATTCTACCGGTTATAATAATGGTGGAATGGGTAATTTTGCTTTTCATGAGGCTCCCTCCCAGGGGAAACATGTTATGATAAATAATCTTTCATATGCAGGTACAGGTCAAAATATTGCAGCCGGTAGTACCGAAATTACAAATAGCTGGAATTTGGGATTGAACTTTACCAACGATATGTTTGAGAGCTTAATTACCTCAGACGCCAGATTAGATCGTGATGACCATTATAGGCTCACTGATACACGCATTACTTCACTGTTTAAGCTTAAAGAAAATAATCCTGCCATTAATAAAGGTACGGTTCAAACTTACATTCCACTTAAAAAATACTATGCTATTCCATATTCAGGTACAAAGCCTGATTTGGGCGCCCGCGAATTTTTTGAGGGGGTATGGGTTTATCCAACTCCCGATGAAACCAACCCTGATCCGGGTGGCCCGGGAGGAGAACCAAACCCTGACAGACCTGTAGGTGCAAAACAAGTTATTGTGGATGTAATTAATCAGTTTACTGTTAATTCAAACAGTGTTTCGAATGTTTGGGGGCCGTTCAGGCTGGCATCGGCTGAATCGGCCATTTTTGACATGCAATCTGTCGGGTCATCTTTAGGTACACTGGTTGTAGAGTTCTCCACCAACAATAGTACGTGGGTACAGGTAGGCGCCGAAGCTAAAAATGGAAGTACAAGTTGGGTAAACGGTAAAAATATTGATCTTAGTTCCACAACAGCACCATGGGGACCCACTATATACATTCGGTTTGCCAATAAATCAACAAGGAATGTCAATATTAAAAATCTGAAAATTACAGGTACTATATACGATATTCCTATGAATTTAACATTTCCGGTGGAACAACCGGTAATTAAATCGGTTCACTATTATAATATTTATGGACAAAAAGTTACCGGGCAAACCAAAGGTACTGTTATTCGGAAAACAATATTTAGTAATGGAAGTGAAGTTGTTGAGAAGTTGTTTATACGTTAATAAAAATGAAATAATTCAAAATATCAATTCTTAATATCGTAAAAAAGAAAGGAGTATGAATCATAGATTGGCAGGGCCAAGCGAAGATGGCCGAAGCCAAAATTCATGCTGCGGGTTCCTCCGAATAGTCGGGGGCCATTAACTAAAAATTATTTACAGATGAAATACTATATATTATCCGCTTTTTGGTTTGTGGCAGTTTTTTTAAGTGCCCAAACCTTAACACATGTTATTGGGCAGCCTGAAGGTTTTGTCACCCTAAACGGAGGTGTTACAGGAGGAGAAGGAGGCCCGGTTATAATCGTTACTAATGCAGCAGAACTGAGGGCTGCGGTTGATGGAGTTAATACACCTGTTATTGTTTTGGTGAGTGGCACTATTAACGTTAGCGGTGAAATTCCGGCAAGGGGTAACAAAACAATAGTAGGGTTAGGAACCGGTGCCAGAATTGCAGGGGGTGGATTTGGCTGGAATACCAAATCAAATGTAATAGTGCAAAACATAACATTTGAAGATGCTTCGGATGATTTGTTGAAGATCAATAATAAATGTAAAAATTTCTGGATTGATCATTGTACCTTCAGTGACGGAGCAGGGACCAACGCAGGGTCTCATGACGGGATGCTGGATATTACACGTGGGAGTGAATTTGTAACCGTTTCATACTGCCGTTTTTTTAATCACGACAAAAACATTTTAATTGGGCATAGCGATAGTGAAACAGGCGACGTAATAATGAAAGTAACCCTGCATAATAACTGGTTCGATGGAACTGTGCAACGAAACCCAAGAGTAAGGTATGCCACGGTTCATTGTTATAATAATTACCATGTTAATAACAGGGTTTATGGAATAGCATCGGCATGTAATGCCAATGTTTTGGTAGAGAACAGCTATTTTAAAGATACTCAGATACCACTGCAGGTTGGGGTTCCGGGTTATTCCCCCGAAGGTTTTTTGGTTCAACGCGGATGTTATTTCGAAAATTGCGGGCCTTTACAGCTAAAGGAAAAAGATATGACATCCCTGTTTCCCTATAATTATACGCTTGATGATGTAATGTATGTGCCCTGCATAGCGCAGACTTATGTTGGGGCTGATAAACAGCAGAGAACATCTCAGAATTTCAATTGTAACCCGGTAGTACCCGGTGAAGGAACCGGGGGCAGCGGAGGTAATGAAGGGCCAAATCCCGGTAACGATGGTTGTATTTGGGTAAAAAACAACATTTTTAATTCATATACTGATGTTAACGGGTGGTTTTGGTTTAATAACCTTGAAACTTCAAATCTTTTTATTCCATCGATGATAAAACTTGCAGATTCTCAATCCTCTTCAGGAGCTGCAACCAGTTTATTAGTTACCAAACTGGGGGCAGGTACAAACGGTACGGTAGGAGGGGCAGGGGCATTAACAGGGTGCATTGAATTGGGGCGTTCGGGTACAAAGGGAATTTACACAGGTGGTTCAGCCACCTTTCAGCTGCAAAGTTGTGGAGAGTTTAAGCTGTCAACATCCCGAACAGGCGATAACCTGTTTAATGTATCAACATCTGATTCTCAGAGTGGTCCCTTTACACAAAAGTTTGTTTACTCAAGCAGCAGTGGAATCAGTAACGTGGATATTTCCCAACACGTTCAGAGTGATGTTCCAATTTGGGTTAGGATTACAAATGGAGCCACTGGTAGCTTGAATATACATGGTGTTACGGTGAAATCATACGAAAAAAACTGTCCAACTAATATCCAGGTTTCTCCAAAAAGCAATTTAAAACTTGGCCTGCAAAGCGGGTACCTGTTTTTTGAAGGTCAGGAAACATCGCCGGCTGAAATACGGATTTTCGCAATTGATGGCCGTACAATTGATGTTCCTTTCAGGGGTTGGGTTGAAGGCGGAGTTGAAAACAGTATAAGGCTGAATTTTGAACACCTGAAAAGCGGGGTTTATATTATAATGTTCACTACTAATAAAGAAAAGACTGCAATTAAGTTTCAGAAATAGCTTGATTACATAATGCCAGTAAAATAAAACAAATGTATGTATTGAATTATTCAAAACCAATTAATTAACACTTTGCAGGAAAAATTAATGATGTTAGGCTTGTAAAAGGGAGATACAATTTTTTAACAAATTGAGTTATATATAAACGGCATATTTTTAAAAGATATATACCACATAAAAAACATCTTATAATGGATTAATTGGTTTTATGGAAAATTAATATTGCCGGTAATTTATAATGTTAATTAGAAACCACATAAAATAAAATTGAAATGAAAAAAGAAGGTTTTTTATTAGCTGTAGTTGGTTGGTTTGCTATGGGAGATATTTTTTCTGCACCATTTCGTCCCGATTCGTTGTATTCAAAATGGATAATTGATTCACGGATGGGTGATTTCAGAAATAAGACCCATACCAACAGGTTTTTAACTCCCGGCACTACCAGAAATGTAGAATGGGATTACGTTCCGGGCCTTGTTGCAAAAGCTGTAATTAAAGCATGGGAGCAGTACAAAGATCAACCTTGGAGTTCTTATTATTTTACAGGAATTCAGGATTATGCCGATAATGTAAAAATGAACCTGGGGCCAAGCAACATTGATGATTTAAATGCAGGTAAGATTTTTTTCGAATTGTACCGTGGGGCAATTGAAAAAGGGCAGCTTTCAAAGGCTGTAACTTACAAATCAAATGTTACCATTTGTCGAAATACATTAAAAAACAATCACACCCGGATAGGGACAAATTTACCCGGTACTGGTGGGTTTTGGCATAAAAGTCAGTATGTAAATCAAATGTGGCTTGACGGCCTGTACATGGGGCCTGCACTATACGCCGAATGGCAGGGGAATTTCGGGGCCGAACTTGGTGAAACCGACAATTTTAACTCATGGAACGACATTGCCATGCAGTTTGATACAATTTTTAAATATACCTGGGATAACCAGAAGAAATTGAATTATCATGCATGGTCAGCAGAGCCATTAAACAATGCTTCAAAAAATTGGGCCAATCCTGTTACCGGTAAGTCAATGGAGTTTTGGGGCCGGGGGGTAGGATGGTTTTTTGCGGCCCTCGTTGATGTTTTGGAATTTATGCCATTAAACCATCCGGCGCGTGAAAGATTGGTGAATTATACCAATTTAGTTGCTGATGGGCTAAAAGATCGTCAGGATGAAGCTTCAGGGTGCTGGTACCAGTTGTTGCAATACAATAATACGCTTAAAGGAACAACATGCGGGGTAAGTAACTACCTGGAATCATCAGCAACTGCAATGTTTGCTTATGGCTATTTTAAGGGAATAAGAATCGGTGTTTTAAACAAATCAGCATATAATGCTGTAGCAACTAAAGCTTACATAGGTTTTATAAACACGTTCATTGTTGAGGAGGGTAACGGTAAAATTAAAATAATCCAAAGTTGCGAATCTGCAGGGTTAAGTTCTACACGTAAGGGCGATGCAAATTATTATTTGTGTGGTTCCGATGTGGCCATACATAATGATACCGAAGGTAAAGTTCTTGGCCCTTTTATTATGGCAAGTCTTGAGTACGAGAGAGCAAACAGGTTAACAACCGGGGTAAACCCAAAACAAGCTGAAAAGTTTCAGATAAAATCAAAAGACCTGACAATTTGTATTGAGTCGCCACAAAATGACATACAGCGTGTAACTGTGGTTGACCTGAATGGACAAAAAGTTGTTGATCAGAAAGTAAGAAAGAAAAGCAGAGTTGTAGTGCAGGTGCGTAATAAGGGAGTTTACCTCGTTCAGGTAAACGATAGTTGCACTTATAAAATTAAAGTGAACTAAATTTTTGAATTGTAAAAACATTCAAAATTTAAAGAAGTTGTAAAATATGCTTGGTCCCAACACCCGGGTTGTTTATGTTTTCCCGGGTGGGAACAAAATTGTCAGTTTTTAAGTTTTTGATATTAAGGAGAGTGTAATAAATCTATTTTTAACTAATCTATTGTGTTTATGAAAAATTTTACCAGGTCGGCAGCTTTAACCATTTTAATGCTGCTATACGGTTTTTTAACCATTGCCCAAACTCCTGCTTTTGTTTGGGATAAAAGCGAGATAGCCACAGCATGGTCAAATGGTGCTGCTGCAAGTACTATTAAAGATGCCGGCGGTGTAAAACTGCAGCAAATTGGGACAGCAGGTATTGTAAATGGCTATATTGATGTTAACAATTCCAATTCTGCCCCGGCTTTAAATAGCACAAGTGCTGATGCCATTACAATAACATCGGCCGATCCGATAACATCAATAAAAATAACATACAGCTCCAATACCACAACTGCAACTAATCCTTATGTAGGTTACAACAGTACCCCAACCGAAATGGGAAGTGCCACAGTGGCTATTAGTTCCTGCGAAATGAAGGATCCGGTTACTGGGACAACTGGTGTTCAAAATACCTTTACTCCACCGGCAGGCACTAAGTTTGCAATTATAGTGCGGGGAAAAGCTTGTGGAGGTACTAGTTCAAACGCGCAAACATTCAGAGTTTACAGAATAGAGGTGTTTACCACTCCAAGCACTCCTTCAATTGCAGCATTTACAGCCAACGGAGTATCAGCAACAATAAATGAAACGGCCAAAACCATTACAGCCCAGCTGGTTTACGGTAGTGAGTTAAATGCGGTAACACCGGTTGTTACTCTTGGTGGAAATGCCATCAGCTACTCGCCCCAAGGGCCACAGGATTTCAGCAATAGTGTTGCTGTGCCTGTTGTTTACACTGCATCAAGTACAACCCAAAATGTTGAGTATGCTGTAACTTTAACTGTTAGTGCAACTCCCCCGGCACCTGTTTTTAACCTTTCATCGGGTTTAAACAATCAAACAGTTAAGGCCGGTAATACCATAACAACTATTATATATAATTTACAACATGCCACCGGAGCATCAGTTACCGGGTTACCTGCCGGATTATCAGGAGTGTTCCAGTCAACAGGAGTTAATACCGGAACTTTTTCAATAAGTGGAAGTGTTGAAGGTACAGTTATTCCGGGCACTTTTGATTTTACAATAACTGCAAGTGGTGTTGCAGGTTATGTTGGCGATCCGGTTACATCAACAGGCAAAATAATTGTAAAGTCGTCAACTGCCAAAGAGATTTGTTATCTGGTTTCGGGGAGTACTCCCTCGGCTAATGACACAAGGCTGTACCCAATGCTAAACAGCAACGATAATTATGTGGTTACGGTTCGCACCGCCGCATCTGTAGCTCCGGCTCATTCTGTTTATGATCCGTTTGATTTAATAATTCTTAATGAAACAGTTGCCGGAACCAATGTTGAAGCGGTAGCTTTAAAATCGGTTGATAAACCAATATTGAGTTTAAAGGCATATACCTATACAACAGGGCGCTGGGGTTGGGGAGTTCCTGATAACGGGCAATCTGCCAACGGGACTATAACCATAAAGCAACCAAATCACCCCATTTTTACGGGTGTGAATATTTCAGGAGGTACACTTAATTTATTAACTGGTGCAAGCGGTAATGGAATACAGGTAAACGATGTTACATTATTAACAGGTAGGAGCATTGCAATTGCCACCGCCCCTAAATCAACAGCCGGCAATCCAATGGCCGTGGCAATACACGATGTTCCAGCTTCGGTTAGGGGTGTGGCCAATTCTAAATATGTTTTGTTACCTGTGGCAGATGCTAACTA